>JALFMW010000041.1 GCA_022782605.1 Clostridium sp.
CAAATGAAGAAGCTGAACAAAAAAGCGAAAAATCTTCAAATAAATCAATCTTCATAGGTATTGGAGCAGTAATAGCGCTAGCTATACTAGTAGTAGTTATAAGAAGAGTTAAAAAGTAATTTATGAAAAATAAAATTTCAAAAATTTTAATTACTATGGGCCTATTAATTATAATAGGCTCTTTAATTCTAATTACCTATTCTAAATATATGGAAAATAAAGCTTTATCATCTTTTGAAGAAAAGATTGAAAGACAAGAAGTTATAACTGAAGTAAATCCTGGAGATGAAATTGGAATTATAGAAATAAAATCTGTTAATTTAAAAAATGTAATAGTAGAGTCTACTGATAAGAAATACTTAAATCACCATGTATGTCATTTTGAAAATAGCGCAATGCCAGGAGAAGATGGTAATTTTGCACTGGCTGGACATAGTAGTACTTATTATTACAATCAAGTATTTAATGAATTACACAAAGTGAAAATTGGAGACGAAATTATAATAAAAACAATAAATGATGAGTTTACTTATACAATAACTGAGACTATAGTTGTTGAATCAGATGAAATAGAAGTGCTAGACCAAGATATGACTAAAAAAGAGATTACATTAGTAACTTGTACTAATGGTGGGAAACAAAGGTTTATAGTAAAAGGTGAAGTTTTATAAGAAAAAATTATTGTTGAAACTAAGAAAGGGAAGAGAAAGATGAACATAAAGAAAAAAATAATCACATTACTTTCAGTGACAATGTTAACTTTTATGGTTGGTTGTTCAAGTAGTGAAAGTAATGAGAGTAATGTTACTAATAGCAATGGTGAAGAAGTAGTAGTTGCAACATCAGTTGCTGTAACAGAGATATTAGATAAATTAGGAGTTGAAGTAAGTGGTGTTCCAACTACTTCATATGAATTACCAGAAAGTACTAAAGATGCAACAGAAGTGGGATCTCCTATGAACCCAGATTTAGAAATTATAAAATCTCTAAATCCTACTTGTGTAGTTTCTGTAGATACATTAGGATCGGACTTTGAAAAACAATTTACAGAAAATAATATTCCAAGTATGTTTGTTAACTTAAGTACAGTGGATGGACTGAAAGAAACTATAGTAAATCTAGGTGAAAAATTTGATAAAAGTGAAAAAGCTGCTGAAATAATAGCAGAGCTAGAAAATAAAGAAAATGAATTAAATTTATCTAAAAAAGAAAATAAAAAAGATGTTCTTATATTATTTGGTGCACCTGGATCTGTGATGGTATCAACAGATAATTCTTATGTTGGTAATTTAGTTAAAATTGCTGGTGGTAACAATATTTTTGAAAGTGAAAGCTCTTCTTTTATACAAGTTAATATGGAAGAAATAATAAAAAGAAATCCAGATAAAATTCTTATAATGACACATGCTGTTCCAGATGAAGCAAAGAAAACTGTGGAAGAAGAATTTGCTAAAGCAACTTGGCAGCAATTAGATGCTATAAAAAATAATAAAGTATATTATCTTGAAAATGGATATTTTGGAATGAGTGCCAACTTAAAAGTTATAGAAGCATTAGATAAGTTAGGAGCAATATTAAATGATTAATACTTTAGAAAGAAAAAAAACTTTATATATAGTAGCCTCCATAATATTTCTTTTCTTTGTAGCCTTAACATCTATGAAAATGGGATCTCTTGAAATATCTTATATAGAACTAATTAAAGGTATATTTACAGGTTCTAATGAAGGAAATATGTCTATAATAACAGACCTTAGATTTCCGAGGATTATAATAGCCATATTGGTTGGTGGAAATTTAGCTATATGTGGTGTACTTTTACAAGTTGTGGTTAAAAATCCTTTAGCAGACCCAGGAATTACAGGTATATCTGCAGGGGCATCTTTAGTTGCAGTACTTATAATGGTATTATTTCCAGGATTAAATAACTTTAAGTCATTATTGTCTTTCGGTGGAGGTCTAATTTCTGCTTGTTTAGTATTTAGCATAGCTTATGATAAAGGATTTTCACCTCTAAGAATTATATTAGCTGGTGTTGCCATGAATGCCATGCTTAGTGCCATGTCATCAATACTTACTACTATCAATTCCACGGGTGTTTCATCTGTGACAAACTGGTTAAATGGTAGTTTAGCAACTGTTACATGGTCAGATGTGAAATTGCTATTTATTTATTCTATAATAGGAATTTTAATTTCATTTACTTTAAGTCAAACTTGTAACTTAATGAGCTTAGGAGACAAAAGTGCAAAAAGTTTAGGTGTGGATGTAAATAAACAAAGAATACTTATATCAGCTGTGGCAGTATTTTTAGCAAGTATAAGTACAGGTGTGGCAGGAATTATTTCATTTGTAGGTTTAATAGTACCTCATATAGGAAGATTTATAATAGGTTCAGATCATAAATACTTAATACCATTTTCATTTTCAATGGGAGCCATACTACTTTTAATAGCTGATACAGTTGGAAGATGTTTATTTACACCTTATGAAATACCAGTAGGTCTTGTTATGTCAGTAATAGGTGGACCGTTCTTTATATTCTTATTAAGAAGGAGCATGAAAAAATGTTAAGAGGAGAAAATATAAGTTTTTCATATAGCAAAGATAAAGACTTTATAAAAAATTTAAATATAAATATTCCAAAAGGAAAAGTAACTACAATCTTGGGTCCTAATGGTAGTGGTAAATCAACACTACTTAGTATTTTATCTACTTATAATAAACCTTCAAAAGGAAATGTATTTATAGAAGATAAAAACTTAAATGATTTAAAGTCTAGGGAAATAGCAAAACTTATTGCCACAGTTCATCAACATAATGAATCACCAGAAGATTTAAGTGTGGAGACTTTAATAAGTTATGGAAGAACACCTCATCATAAAAGAGGTAAATCTAATAGAGATGAAAATGTAGAAATAATAAACTGGGCAATTGAGTCAACTAACTTAGAAGAGATAAGAGATAAAAAAGTCATGAGTTTATCGGGAGGACAAAGACAACGTGCATTTATAGCAATGGCTCTAGCTCAAAAGACAGATGTATTACTACTTGATGAGCCAACAACTTATCTTGATATTTTTCATCAAATAGAAATATTAGAATTAGTAAAAAAGTTAAATGAAGAATATAATATGACGATTATTATGGTTCTACATGATATAAATCAAGCAATAAAATACAGCCACAATATTGTGGTTATGAAAAATGGACAAATTATTGGCGAAGGTCATCCAAAAGACGTTATAAATGAGAAAACCATAAAAACTGTTTATAACGTGGAAGGTGTTATCTGCAATGTAAGTCAGGAAGAAATGTATTTTGTTCCAACAAAAGCATGTTAGGAGGGAGAGACTGAATATAGTTAAAAAAGTTTTATTTTTAATTTTAGGAATAATATCTTTAGTTCTTGGTATTATAGGCATATTTTTACCCTTATTACCAACAACACCACTACTTTTATTAACATCATTCTGTTTCTTAAAAAGTAGTGATAGATTAAATGAAAAATTTATGAAATCTAAAATATATGAAAAATATGTGAAGAAATTCAAAGAACAAGGTGGTATGACTTTAAAAGCTAAATTAACTTTAACAATACCAGTATCATTACTATTATTATTTATGTTTATAACTATTGATAGTTCTATAATGAGAATGATTATTGCAATCATGTGGTTAGCTAAAGTCATAGTATTTACAAAAATGAAAACAATCAAAGTGGAGGCAAGCAATGTTTAATAAAAGATTGCTATCAATTTGCGATAGTTCAAAAAAATGGATTGGACTTACAGTTTTAATGAACTGGATTTCAATTATATGTAATATAGCATTAATTTTATTTATAGGAACTACTGTAGATAAATTAATGAATGGAAATTTAAATTTAAATGTGATAAGCACAAGTTTATTTATCATAGCAATGTTATCTATAAGGTTTGTAGCAAACTTCATGTCTACAAAATTTTCACTTCATTCATCAAGTGAAGTTAAAAAGACTTTAAGAAGTACAATATATGAAAAACTATTAAGTTTAGGTGTAAATTATACAGATGCCATATCTACATCTTCTACAGTTCAAATAGCAGTAGATGGTGTGGAGCAATTAGAAATATATTTTGGTAGATTTATGCCACAATTATTCTATAGTTTATTAGCGCCATTAACTTTATTTGCAGTGATGAGCTTTATAAGTTTTAAAACGGCAATAGTACTTTTAATATGTGTACCTTTAATACCAATGACAATAATGGCAGTTATGAAAATAGCTAAAAAATTATTAAGTAAATACTGGGGTGTATATACAGATTTAGGAGATTCATTCTTAGAGAATCTTCAAGGTCTTACAACTTTAAAAATATTTGATATTGATGAAGATAAAAATAAAGAAATGAACGATAATGCTGAGCATTTCAGAAAAATAACTATGAAAGTTTTATCAATGCAATTAAACTCTATTACAATAATGGACTTAATAGCATTTGGTGGATCAGCAATAGGTATACTTATAGCAATTGCTGAATTTAGAGCAGGACTTTTAACTGCTGGACAAGTTTTAATAATAATACTTTTATCAGCAGAATTCTTCATACCAATGAGACTTTTAGGATCATTCTTCCACGTGGCAATGAATGGTATATCTGCCAGCGAGAGAATGTTTAAATTATTAGATACAGAAGTTGAAGAAATAAAAGACTTAGATGAAGCTAAATTAGCAAACTTAAATAATATAAATATTGAATTAAGAAATGTTGATTTCAGCTATGATAAAGAAAGAAAAGTATTAGAAAATATAAATATAGAAATGAAAAATAATAAAATGATCGCTTTAGTTGGAGAAAGTGGATGTGGTAAAAGTACTATTACCAACTTACTTTTAAAACAAAATAAAGTAGATAGCGGTGAAATACTATTAAATGGAATAAATCTAAATGAAATTCCTTTTGATGTATTAACTAAAAAAGTAGGATTTATAAACCACAGTGCTTATATCTTCAATGGAAGTATAGAAGATAACATAAGAATGGGCAAAAATGATGCATCTTATGATGAAATATACGATGCTCTTAAAAAAGCAAATTTATATGAATTTGTAATGAGCTTACCTGAAAAATTAAATACTAATGTGGGTGAAGGTGGATCACTACTATCTGGTGGACAAAAACAAAGATTAGCCTTAGCTAGAACTATAATAACAGATCCAGAAATATATATATTTGATGAAGCTACTTCTAATATAGATGTGGAAAGTGAAGAAAAAGTTTGGGAGAGTATTTATAAACTATCTAAAAATAAAACTGTAATAGTAATATCTCATAGATTAGCCAATGTGAAAAATGCTGATGCTATTTATGTACTAGATAAAGGTCATATAGTTGAACATGGAAAACATAAAGAATTAATGATGACTAAAAATAAATACTATGAATTAGTAACTCATCAACAAAACTTAGAAAATATATACAGAGAAGAAAATGATATAGAGGAGGTGGCAGTAAATGAATAATAGACAATCAGGATTTAAAATAATGACAAGACTTATAAAGGTTCTAAAACCATTAACACCTATAATGATGATTACAATTTCATTCGGTGTGCTTGGATTTTTAGCTGCCATAGCCATAACTACTTTTGGAATGATAGCAACTGCCACTGCTTTAAATATAGATATGGGAGTTTCTATAAAAACTTGCATAGCTGTAATAATTGCTTGTGGAATACTTAGAGGTGTACTTAGATATATAGAACAATATTCAGGACATTTTATAGCCTTTACAATTCTTGCTATACTTAGAGATAAAGTTTTTAAATCTCTTAGAAAATTATCACCTGCCAAACTAGAAAGCAAGGAAAAAGGTAATTTAATTTCAGTAATAACAAGTGATATAGAATTATTAGAAGTATTTTATGCCCATACTATAGCACCAATTGCCATAGCTATAATAACTTCAATAATAATGGCTGTAATATTATTTAACATAAATCCTATATACGGACTAGTTTCAGCATTATTTTACATAATAGTAGGATACTTAATACCTGTAATATCATCTAAATTTGGTAAAGATGCAGGTGTGGAATATAGAGCAGAGTTTGCTAAGACAAATTCACACTTATTAGAATCTTTAAAAGGTATAAAAGAAATATTATTATTTAATGAAGGTAAAAACAGATTAGAACAAATAAATAAAAATAGTGATGTATTAGATGAAAAAATGGCGGGAATTAAAAAACATGAAGGTATAATAAAAGCCTTTACTGATGTAACTATAATGATTGCCATACTTACATTCTTATTTATAAGTATAAATCTTTATAACAACAATGTAGTAAATATAGGACAAGCTTTAGTTGCCATAGTAATACTTTCAAGTTCATTTGGACCAGTTGTAGCTTTAAGTAACTTATCAAATAACTTAGTTCAAACTTTTGCTTGTGCTCAAAGATTATTTGATATATTAGATGAAGTTCCAGCAGTGGAAGAAGTTGATGGAGATATAGAATTAAATTCATCCCATATCAATGTGGAAAATGTTAATTTTGCATACAAAGATAGATTAGATAACTTATTAAAAAATATAAACTTAGAAATAAAGCCTGGAGACAAAATAGGGATTCTAGGTGAAAGTGGATGTGGTAAATCTACATTCTTAAAATTATTGATGAGATTTTGGGACGTAAATGAAGGAAGCATATCTTTAGATAATAAAAATATCAAAACTATGCCGACAAAAACTCTTAGAAGATCTCAGTCTTTAGTTACACAAGAGACTTTCTTATTTAATGATACAATAGAAAACAATATAAAAATAGGTAAAAAAGATGCAACGAAAGAAGAAGTTATAGCAGCTTGTAAAAAAGCATCTATACATGAGTTTATACAAACTTTACCAAAGGGATATAAAACTAATGCAGGAGAGCTAGGCTCAAACTTCTCATCTGGTGAGAAACAAAGAATAGGTATAGCTAGAGCCTTCTTACATGATGCAGATATTTTAATACTAGATGAGCCTACAAGTAATCTAGATACTTTAAATGAAGCAGAAATATTAAAATCAATAAATAATGAGTGTAAAGATAAATCTATCGTAATGGTTTCTCATAGAAAATCAAGCGTGTCAATTTGTGATAAAAAGATTTACGTTAAAAATAATACTTTAAATTTAGCTTAGAAAAGGTAAAACAATGGGAAGAATAGAAAAAGAAAAAAAGACAATTACTCTTATGATAAATATTTATTGTAAGAAAAAACATAAACATAAAGATGGGCTTTGTGATGAGTGCCATGAGTTATTGGAATATGCTCACAAGAGATTAGATTTTTGTAAATTTGGAGAAGAAAAAAGCTTTTGTAGTAAATGTCCAATTCACTGCTATAAAAAGGACATGAAAGCTAAAGTTAAAGATGTAATGAAATTTTCGGGTCCAAGACTTATAATTTACAGCCCAATACAATTTTTTAAACATATATTTGAATAAAAATTTGAAACCGACCTATCTAGGGTCGGTTTTTTATAAAAATTGATTTATATAGAAAAACATCTGATACAATATAAGAGTATTAAGTAATACATAATTAATTGGCACAAGGGGGAAGAGAACTATGTCATATAATATAGCTGTAGCAGGTAAAGGTGGTACAGGTAAAACAAGTTTAACGGGGATTTTAATTGATTATTTAACTAAAGAAAAAAAGGGTGAAATATTAGTTGTGGATGCAGATGCAAATGCCAACATAAATGATGTTTTAGGTATGGAGTTAAATGGTACAATTGGTGAAATAAAAGAAAAAGCAAATCAAATGGAACAAAAAAGAGAGCAATATCCAGGAGGAATGACTAAATCTCAATACTTAGAATATGAGCTAAATTCTATTGTTGAAGAAGGTGATGGATACGACTTACTTGTAATGGGTAGATCAGAAGGTGAAGGTTGCTATTGCTTTGTAAACTCTATATTAAAAAGACAAATACAACTGATGTCAGGTCATTATGATTATGTTGTTATGGATAATGAAGCAGGAATGGAACATTTAAGTAGAAAAATTCTAAGAGAGATAGATGATTTACTATTAGTAAGTGACTGCTCTGCAAGAAGTATAGAGGCTGTGGCAAGAATTAGGGATTTAGCTAATGAAATAGGTATAAAAGTAGGAAGAACTTCTTTAATAGTAAATAAAGCTCCAAATGGTGAATTAAATGACGGTATAAGAAGAGAAATAGAAAGGTTTGATTTAAATCTACTTGGTGTAGTTCCTATGGATGAAATGATATTTGAATATGATTGTAATAGAAGACCTTTAGTAGAATTACCTGAAGATTCTAAAGCAAAAATAGCAGTAAAAGAAATATTTGAAAAACTAAATGTATAAAACAAAAAAAGAAACAGTATGACTAATTATACTGTTTCTTTTTTGTTTTCTTTATTTTGAAGTATTAAGTCAAAATAAATGTTTATTAAGTAGCAAATTGAAGAAAACAAAAATGCTGTTAACATGGAACAGGATATGTCCTTCATAAAAAACTCAGTTATACCAATAATAATCATGTTAGTAGGTACATCTGCAAAAAAGTATACAGCATTATATTCTATAGTTGATATATTCTTTACTTGTCTTACTATTTTGAAAAATGTATAAATAATAAAATCTATTGGCAAAGCAATAATCATATAAATAGCAATAAATTTAGCTAAAGACCATATGCTTTTATATTTGAGACCAAGGACAGAAAAAATTGCTCCACCAAAGAAAAATATAAATCCATAAGTTATGGCAAGTAAAATAGAAAAACCTATAATTATTGTCATAATATCTTTAAATTTTTTCATTGTTTTACTCCTAAATAAATATGATATTAACAATTATACCTTATTAAAAAAATTTTTCCAGTGTATTTTAAAATAAAAAATCCTATTAACTAGATAAATCTAGAATAGGATTTTTACTATAGTTTTTTTGCACATTCTGGACATATACCTGTAAATTCAAGATTATGACTCGTTATGGTGAAACCAGTTTCTTGGCATAATTCATCTTCAAATTTTCTTAAAGGACAACAATTTACTAAAACTATCTTATTGCATAAAGAACATACTAGTTGGTGTTTATGCTCTCTATTATTAATCTGATAATATGTTTTGCCATCATTACTAAGTTGTTTTAGCAAAATACCTTTTTCAGTTAAGGCATTTAGAGCTCTATAAACAGTAGATAAATTTATATTAACTTCCTTAGAAGCTTTTTCTAATATATCCTCAGATGTAAGTGGTATGTTGGAACGATTCAAGACAGAAAGAATTAATATTCTTTTTTTCGTAGTTTTCAAATTGACTGCTTTTAAAATATCATCTTCATTATTCATAGTTTTTCCATCCTTTAAATATTAAAATAATATGTTTGTCACTTTAATTTAAGGATAAACTTATTATAGGACTTTGTCAATAAAGTATAAATGCATATCATTTGCACTTGACTAATATACATATAAGTAGTATCATTTAGTTATAAGTGCAAATGAGAGGTGTTATCAATTAATAAAATTAGTATAACAGATAATTTAAATGATTGGGAGTGAAAAATTTCAATGAAAAAAAGAATAATTTCTTTATTATTAACAATACCTATGTTATTTACAATAGGTTGTAGTAAAAATAATAAAATAAATCAAAGTGAAGAAAATCTAGAAGGAAAAATAAATATTTACACAAGTATATATCCACTTTATGATTTTACTAAAAAAGTAGGTGGAGATAAGGTTAATGTAACAAATTTAGTACCGGCTGGAACGGAGCCTCATGATTGGGAAATATCAACAAGTGATATAGTAAATCTTGAAAAAGCAGATATGTTAATTTATAACGGTGCAGGAATTGAAAATTGGACGGACAAAGTTAAAAATACCTTAGAAAATAAAGATATAGTTTATGTAAAGACGAGTGAAAATTTAGAATTACATAAAGTTGATGAGTCACATAGTCATGACCACGATCATGAAGAAGATGAACATGACCATGGAATTTATGATCCACACACGTGGCTAAGTATAGAAAATGCTCAAAAAGAAATGGAAAATATAAAAGACGCATTAGTTAAATATGATCCAGAAAATGCAGACTATTATGAATCAAACTTTGAAACTTATGAAAATAAATTTGAAGAATTAGAAGAAAAATATTCTAAAAAACTAGATCCAATAGAAAATAAAACTATAATAGTTGC
>JALFMW010000069.1 GCA_022782605.1 Clostridium sp.
AATATCAAAATAAGATAAAGACAAAGTATTAATCAATTAAAAGTGTATAACAATATGAATAAGTTTAGATTTAATAGAATATACGCTGCATTTGCGCTTTTCTGTTGCGCCGGCGGCTATTGTGTGGTAAATAATAATCCATACCAAAATGCCTTAATTTTGGGGCTTGCATTTGTCCTTTGGCTGCTTTTGGTATGTATGGCATTTGAAAAGCCTACAGATGGAGAAAAGAAAGTCATTAACAAATTTTCACATTTGATTTAACTTTCTTTAACTCAATTAATTTGGTAGATTGAAGAATTCTTTGTATCTTTGCATTGTCTTTCAGAGGGAGATATATAAAGTAATTGAAGTGACATTCTTTGTACTCCCACTGAAACGATAATAAAAAAAATTGAAAAATAAATTGCTTTTTACTTGCAAGTTTCAAAAGTTTTTATTAACTTTGCATCAGCAAAACAAAACAAAAGAAAATAAATATAGTAATGAAAAGAACAAGAAACAAAGGTTCACCAATTTAGAGCCTAATTAAAATAAGACTAACAAAGCGTAGCAAGTCTTTCAGTTAATTATGTTACTAAAGCTATGCGCAACAAATGGAGGCCACACAGCTATGGGAATAAGAGGTTCACCAATTTAACATTATTAGTTGATATGATGATGTTAAATTAGTATAAAAAATTCACGGCAAATGAAAACAAGAGATACACCATAAAATAGATACGACAAAACAAGTATATAACATTATGGAAAAGTATAACCAATACACAAATCGCAGCTAATCACATTGAAAGCTATTTTAAGACTGTAATGGGCACAGTAACACAATATGCAGTCAGTTACCCATACGACAAGAAATATACACTTATAGGGTCTTAAAAACGGATGTAAAAAAAACTAACATATTTTTTGAAATGAATTTTTTCGTCTTTTGCTTGTGATAAGTAGAAGACGATTTTTTATTACTAATACAGAAGAAAAGAGAAAAATAAATTAGTTTTTACTTGCATAATTCAAATAATATTTGTACCTTTGTAGTAGAAATAAAGAAAGAGATATTTCAAAGGTAAGAGTGACATCTTAGAGTATAGTTTCCTTTACAACTAAACAATTTTAGTTAAAATATATAAAATACTAATTGATTTTTTAACAAAGAATTAACACTAAAATTTTGGTAGTTTCAAAAATTCTTCGTACCTTTGCAATATCAAAATAAGATAATAAATTTAATCATTTAAAAGTTATAAAGATATGAATAATACAGAAAACGATATCAAGACAATTAAGGATGAATTTAATAATATCCTTAAGGTAATAGGCGAAAAGTCATCGGCAGTGCAGGTACGTGGCAATTTCAGCGAGTTTTGCCCACACCTTCAGTTTATCACACTGGACGCTCTCAAAGAAGAAGATTGGCCGCATAATATCGAACAGAATAGTATCTACTTATGCTTTGAAATTGATTTCAAGAATAAGAAGGTACAGGTACATAGCAACGGGCATGTTTATCTGTCTCCAAAGGATAAGCAGGAAAATAGCCGATGGAAGTATTACGCTATGCGTGGAATGATGAATATTGCTGCCGAAGACTACGGAGTTAAGAAATTCCGCAAGCAGGGTTTCAAGTCAGCTGAAGACCTTTTCAATAAGATAGAAAACTATTTTAAAGCCGTTATGGACGCTGTAATAAAGTACACGGGCGGTTATCCATACAAGCAGGGGATAGTGCCACCAGACGGCGAAAAAGTGGCTTAAATAAAAATTCTTTGGTTGTTTATTAGATATTTAGTTTATTGTTACCTTCTGCCTGTGATAGGTGGAAGGTAATTGCGTTTATTATAAAATTTAAACATAAATTAACTAAATAAAAATGCTCCCCAAGGAGACTATACTCTAAGGTTTCATCCTTACCATTATCTCTTATTTTCTAATACAAAGGTACAAAAAATCCGGTAAATAACCAAATAAATTCTAATCTATTTTTAATGAGTTAATGAAATTTAACAGATAGATTAATTTTTCTTAAAGACATAAAAATAAATTGATTTTTATTTGGTAATATCAGAAAATTGTCGTACCTTTGCATCAGAGTTAAGAAACAAAGTAAGTTTAACCCTTTAATAATATAATAAGGTAATATGGCAACAAAATACGCTACAATTTCAAGTTTTGAGAAGGCTCAGACTATTGAGGTCAACGGTCAGGTTATGACTATCGCCGAGTATAAGAAAATGCTCGCTGAGAAGAAGAAAGCCAACGGCAAGAAGAAGGCAACCCGTCGCAATAAGAAAAACCCGACGGAAATTACTATTCTGCCAAAGGATATTAAAATAATGCTCCGTGGTGCAAAGGTAATGACCTCCCTTTCTGCTTATTATAAGCACGGATATCGTCAGTGGGGAATTATCTGTAAAGATATTCTTAACCTCAAGGAGATTCAATCTCCATTCGTGCGCTACACAATGAGTGCAAAGGCAGTCAACGAAGT
>JALFMW010000076.1 GCA_022782605.1 Clostridium sp.
AAAAGAGTTAAAACACTACAAATCCCAATTTGAAGGAAAAGTAGTTTATTGTAATTGTGATGATCCAGAAGAAAGTAATTTTTGGAAGTTTTTTGAACTAAATTTTGAAGAATATAAACTTAAAAAGTTAATTTCTACACATTATGATGCCGAAAAACCTACTTATAAACTAGAACTTTCTGCTGATATAGATGGAGATGGAAAAATAACAAAAGGAGATATAGTAAAAACTCCACTTAAACAAAATGGTGATTTTAGAAGTGAAGAAAGTATTAACTTATTGAAAGAGAGTGATATAGTTGTAACTAATCCACCATTTAGTTTATTTCGAGAATATGTTGCACAATTAATGAAATACAAAAAGAAGTTTTTGATTATTGGCAATCAAAATGCTATTACTTATAAAGAAATATTTCCACTAATTAAAGACGAAAAAATTTGGTTGGGAAATAGAAAAATGTCTCCCTGGGAATTCCAAATTCCCGATTCTGCTACTGAATGAAAAAGAATTGATGATGATGGAAAAAAATATGCTACACTTGGATCCGTTTGTTGGTTCACTAATTTACCAGTAAAACGTTTTGACGAAAAAATAACTCTAGTAAAAACTTATAATCCAAAAGATTATCCAAAATATGATAATTATGATGCAATAGAAGTTGGAAAAGTAGCAAATATTCCAAAAGATTATACTGGTGTTATGGGTGTTCCTATAACTTTTTTATATTCTTATAATCCTAAACAATTTGAAATTGTAGCATTTAGAAAAGGAGAGGATGGAAAAGATCTTGTATTTACAAGAGAGAGAGAGAGAATTCAACCGTACTTTCGTATCCTTGTTCGACGGCGATAGCTGGAATGATCAAAAACAAAGAAGGGAAAATCAATGGAAGGATTACTTACGCGAGAATACTAATAATGAACAAATTGAACCAATAGATTATTTCTTTCCAATTTCAACAAATCTAAAAAATGGATTAATCAATAATCAAACAATTAATAAAAAGAAAGGTTATTGCAGATTGTTAATTAAAAAGAAAAATGAAAATAACACAAACGAAAATATCGGTTAAAGATTTAACTGAAAATTATATAAATACAAATGAAGACGGATGTTGGGGACTAAATAAAAGGCTCAACATCCGTCCTGCGTATCAAAGAGAATTTGTTTATAAAGATACTCAAAGAGACGCTGTAATTCGCTCTGTTAGAGCTAATTTCCCACTTAATACTTTTTATTGGAGTAAAAATGCAGATGGAACTTACGAAGTACTTGATGGTCAGCAACGTACATTATCCATTTGTCAATATGTAAATAAAGAGTTTTCAATTAATCATCAATTTTTTCATAATTTAACTTCAGAGGAACAACAACAAATACTTAATTATCAAATAGATGTATATGTTTGTGAAGGAACGGAAGTTGAAAAACTTGAATGGTTTAAAGTGATTAATATAGCTGGAGAAAAGCTTACAGATCAAGAACTTAGAAATGCAATATATACTGGTAGTTGGCTTACAGACGCAAAGAAATATTTTAGTAAACAATTAGGTCCAGCGTATAATTTAGCAAAGGATTATATGAAAGGTAGTCCAATTAGACAGGATTATTTAGAAACTGCTCTTGAATGGATTTCTTCCGGTCATATAGAGGATTATATGGCAGAGCATCAAAAGGATCAAAATGCATCTAAATTATGGTTGTATTTTACACAGGTTATTACTTGGATTTCTTCCGTATTTCCAAAATATAGAAAGGAAATGAAAGGACTTGCTTGGGGAGAATTTTATAATAAATATCATCAAAATGATTATGATACCGATCTACTTGAAAAAGAGATAGTTAAATTAATGATTGATGATGATGTTACTAAAAAGTCTGGAATTTATGAATATTTGTTGTCTGGAAAAACTCTAGAAAAAGTTCTTAATATTCGTGCGTTTACAGAAAGTCAAAAACGTTCTGCATATGAAAAACAGAAAGGAATTTGTCCAAAATGTGGAAAACATTTTGAAATTGATGAAATGGATGCAGATCATATAACTCCTTGGGTTTCAGGCGGTAAGACTACTACCGAAAATCTTCAAATGCTTTGTAAATCTTGTAACCGTACAAAATCAAATAAATAATGCTCTATATAATCATTATAACATTGATTATTAGTCTCTTAACTATTATCTATTTATATAGAAAAACTAAAAGAGATTTAAAAAACTGAAAATGTCCTCCTTGTGATTGTAATGATGTAGTTTCTTACTACCAAAATCTTGTTAATCAACTTAGATCTGAAAAGGAAAATTTACTTAAAAAGTGCGATTGTGGTCCAATTATATCTGCTTACGAAACAAAAATAAAGGAACTTAATGAGAAACTAGAAACCAAAGTTACTGGTACTCAAAAGCTTAAAGAGTTTGCAGAAAGAATGCGGAATAATCCTACTTTTTATGAAAAGAAATTTTATGATTATTTAGTTTCACATAGAGTAAATTTTGAATTTCAAAAAATTTTATATTGTACTAAAAGTTATATAGTTGATTTCTTTTTAATTGATTATAAAGTAGTTGTAGAAATAGATGGTGAATATCATTATAATGAGGATCAAAAGGAAAAAGATTGACAAAGAAGTCTAGATATTTATAAAACATATGGTTATAAAGTATTGAGAATCAGTAATAAGCAAATTGAGTATAATCATTTTGAGGAAAAGCTTATAACATTCTTAAAATCAAATAAATAAATAATTTAAAGAATTAATATGGACTATTTAGTAATACTTGTAAATTGGAAAAGAAAGTTTCGCCGAGATACGTATTTTAACACTTATATTGAAGCTAAAAAGTATGCAAGAAGAGTTGAGAAATCTCATTTAGGTTTATATGCTTATGTGGTTTATGTAGGCCCAATTTTAGATTAAATTATGCAAACAATACTTAATATAATTTTTATAATTTGTGGATTTCTAGGAGTTTTAGCTTATTTTGAAGTACAAGAATTAACTAAACTTGTAGAAAAGATTATAAATAAATTAAAAAGAAAGTAATGGACGATGTAGAATGTGAAGCAAAACAAATTGTTGATAATTTTGAATATTTAAGATATGAAAATAGTATTTTAAAAGCACTTTTAAAATATAAAAAACCTTCTACAATTTGTTCTAAAAAAGTTGCTGAAATGCTTATTTCCGTTGCAAATAAATTAAAACTTTCTGCTGAAACAATTTATTTAGAAAAAGATAAATATAAAATAATTATTTGGAAAAAAGAAATATGATAATAAATAATAAAGAAAATTCAAAGAAATTTGCAAATGAAATTGTAGACTTTTGTAGAAGAAATACTTCTGAACCAGAAAAGTCATTATTTAAAATATTTGAATTGCTTCCAGATACAAAAGGAGATTTTAAATCCCAAGTTATATATTATAGCTTGCTTAAATATAATGAGTGTATGAGGTAATTATGGAAGAATTTTTAATTGCCATATTAGTACTTATAGTACTTCTTTCTCTTTTTGCCACTTTTGTTTTAAAAGATAAAGAAAAAGAGTTAGATAATATGATAAAAGTATATAAACGTGAATTAGAACAACTTAAAAAGATATATAAAGTAAAATAATATGATACTTATAGTTATACTTATAATTATAATTATACTCATTGCAATATGTCTTTTAATGGATCTTAAAAATCAGCGAGATATTCAAGATTTAAATAGAAATTTTATTGAGGCTTATACTCAAATTAATCGAGATTTTGAATTTCTTAGAAATGAATTAGATAAAAAACAAGATAAAAATGAAACAAATAGATAGATATATTGGGAATCTTTTTAATAATTTTACAATAACTTGTAAAAGTAACGGTCTTGATTTAACCAATTTGTTAGAAAATGAAAAATTTTATAAATCATTTAAACAAGTTATTCAAGGTCAAATGAGTTCACTTTTAATTAAATATTTAAACAATGATAATATTTAAATCTAATGGTGATGTAATTACTTGTACTATAGAGGAATACAAGCAAATATATAAACCAACAATTGAAACCGTTAATATTCCAAATGTTTGGTTCCCAAATCAACCGTCAATTCCTAATGATTGGACTGTTACTGCTTCTACTACTTTAGAAGATGAATAGAGAACAATTATGGGAGTCATTGTCTATGAAACAAAAATCTGAATTATTATATTTGTTTCATAGATATCCAATTGAATTTCGGAAATTATTTACTTCAATGCAACTTAATTTTGAATCATTTTCAAAAAATTTCTCCAGAATATTATACTTATTATATTAAATATTTAAAAGATTTTGAATAATGAAAAAGACTATAATGTTAAATGCAAAATTAGAAATTGATTCTAAATATGAAATTACTGATGAAGTAATTACAAATATTTTAAAAGGAATTGATTGTTGGTCAGATGTGCATAATATTGATAATAAATTATATAAATCAACTTTAATTAATCCTTATCAATATATTCCAAAAACAAAAAGAAATGATTAAATATGTAGAAACTTTTATTGGACTTAGAGAAATTCCTGATGAAATCGCTTTATGTATAAATATTTCTGGATGTCCTAATCATTGCGAAGGTTGCCATTCGTCTTATTTAGCTGAAGATATTGGTACTGAATTAACTTTTGAAGAATTAGAAAAATTAATAAAACAAAATTCTGGTATTTCTACAATTTGTTTTATGGGCGGAGATAATGATCCAGATTATATTTGGACTTTAGGACTTTTGTTAGAAACTCATTATCCAAATCTTAAATCTGCTTGGTATTCTGGAAAGCAAAATATGCCCGATTTAAGCCCTGAAAATTTCTTTAGAGGGATTCCCTTCAACTTTATAAAATTAGGGCCTTATATAGCCGAAAAAGGGCCTTTAGATAGTAAAACTACTAATCAACAAATGTGGCAAATAGATAAAAATACTGGAAAAGCAACTGATATAACTTATAAATTTTGGAAATAATGCAAGAAGAACTTATAATTAATATTAAAAAGACAAATGAATTGGCAATAATTCCTAAATATGCTCATAGTACTGATGCTGGAATGGATTTAGTTGCTGTTTCAATGAACGAAACTGATAAATATATAGAATATGATACTGGAATTGCTATAGAAATTCCAAAAGGGTATGTTGGCCTAGTTTTTCCTAGAAGTAGTGTATCTAAATTGGATTTGGTACAAGCAAATTCTGTTGGAGTTATTGATTCTAGTTATAGAAATTCTATAAAAGTTAGATTTAAAAAATTAAAGGACAACGGAGTATGTGTATACGTTCCTGGAGAGAGAATTGCACAATTAATTATTTTACCATATCCAATGATAGGATTTAACGAAGTAGAAAAACTTTCTGATTCTGATAGAGGCTTAGGCGGTTTTGGAAGTACAGGAAAATAATGAGATTTTTTAACAACGAAATATTTTTTTATAACGGATCATATCTTATTCATAGTCAAGGCTTTTGTCGAACTTGTTATTTTAGGTGTAATTGTGATTGCAATCTTCCTAGAAATGGATATTCTGGTAATGTTTGTTTTGGATGTCACTCTGATTATAATTTTAAATTATGGAAAGAATAATATCTGAAATATTTACTTTAAATCTAAAAAGATTAAAGTAATTAAGCAAGATGTTTTTAGTTGTAAGAATTGCATTTTTAATAAACACCATCGTTGTGAAAATTACAAACTAAGTTGTACACCTGAAGAAAGAAGAGATAATAAAAGTGTTATTTATGAAAACATTAATTTGTAGAGATTCTAAAGGTAAAATTAGAATTGCAAATTTAAAATTAACTCACCATCCTAAAATGGATGGAGAATATTATACTATTACTGGGGAAACTGGATTATATAAAGGAAAATTAGTTCCAAGACCAGGAATTTATATAGGCGCTGGTAAAGTAAAAAGAACTATAAAAGAACAAGCAGAATTAGAATTTAACGCAATTATAAAAAAATATAAAGATAAGGGTTATAAAGATATAGAAGATCTTGGTTATAAACAACTTAGTGACTTCGATCCTGATAAAGTACTTTCTAAAGAAAAGAAAGACCAAAATGGAGTTTTAAAACCAATGTTGGCAAAACTTATTGAAAGTGTTCCGAAAAGTACACTGTCTAAAGTAAAAGAATGGTATGTCTCAAGAAAAATTGATGGTTTGAGAGCGGAACTATTTATAAATCAAGGAGTTCTACATTTTGGAAGTAGAGGTGGAGGTATGTATGATTATCCTACTAAACATATTAGAAATAATCCTAAATTGATTGAATATTTTAAGCAACATCCTGATTTAGTGCTTGATGGAGAATTATATTTAATTCAAAATAATAAACGTCTAACTCTACAACAAATTAGTGGATGTGGAAGATTAGAGGATGGCCCAGTACCATATCTTTTGCATTATTATGTTTATGATATAGTTGATACTGGCAAGACTTTTGAAGAAAGATATAAAGTAATTCAAAAGTTTAAAGAAGATTTAAATTTAGGATTTGATCCAAATCGTAATTTCAAAGATGATGAGATTATGATACAAATACTTCCACAAGAAAAAATCCCAAATAACGAAAAATTAATGTGGAAGTTGCATGATAAATATGTTTCTGAAGGATGGGAAGGAGCTGTGCTGAGAGATCCTACAAAGAAATATGAACCTGGTGCTAGGCAGATGATTAAACTCAAAAGACGTAAGTCACAGGAATTCAATACAATAGGATATAAACTTGGACTTCGTGGAGTTGAAGATTTAGTTTTTAAAATGAAAACTGATGATAATAAAGAATTTCTAGCTAAACCAGTAGGAAGTAAAGAAGATAAAGAAGCACTTTTTGCTGATATAAATAATATAATTGGCAAAAAAGCAACGTGTACTTATTTTTATTTGTCTGATGATGGAATTCCACTCCAACCCGTGTGGGAAGCTGTTAGATTGGACAAAGATATTTAAAATTGGAATAATATGAAGGAAATTGATTCAAAAATGCTTAATGAAGTTAGAAATAATCCAATTGCTCAAGTGCTATTTGGAGCAATGGGAATTACTGATAAAGAACTTGATAAACTTGATGAAGAGCTTAAAAAGAAGGAAAGTTCTGAAGTAGAAGAACCAGTAGAATGTGAAAATTCAAGTTGTGATGATCTGAAGAAAAATAATAATGAATATAATTCAACTCTAACTAAAGAAGAAGTACTTCCCATTCTTAAAGAATGGGAATCTGTTGAAAAAGAAGTATATAGACTTGATAAAGAGTTTGGAATTAATATTTGGGATTCCGATGATGAATCTATTTATAATAAATATAATAAAATCATTAGAATGTTTCTTGATTCTCAGTTTGGAGTAGAAGCTGCTGATATTCTTGAAGATTGGGTATTTGGTTATGATAAAGATAACCGTCCTAATTTTGATGATGTATGGTATAATATAATTAATGATTAATATGGATTATATAAAAATTAAAGAATTGATTTTCAAATTGTTGAAAGAGAAGTATCCAAGTAGTTTTGAATCATTTAGAGCTACTTTTGGAAATGTTACAATTTCGTGGTCTAAAGATGCTACTTATACTGTAAATCAAAAGCCTTTTGATTCAGATGATCCTGAACATGGGCCAGCAATTATGATTTACATTCCAGAAAAACAGCGTAGCGTTTTTGGTGGTTGTCCGTATTTGCAGATACCACTTACTAACAAGGAATTTCTTGAACTTCAACTTATTCTAGAAGAAGTATACCCTAATTGGGTTCAATTAAGAAATGATGATCTAGAAAATACTCTCCGTAATCTAGTTTCTCCATCTGATTTTGATCAAGCACAAGAGCAAATTTTGGATGCTTAAAGATTTTGTGAAATATATTCAGGAGGATGAAGATATTCTATATGGATATTTTCTTCCTCCTGATTTGTTTGGATTAACTTCTGGAGTTGATAAATATGTTTTAATTACAAAATACGCATATAAACTTCCAGATAAATATAAAGATATTCCAATTATTCATTTTCCTATTCAATTATATTTCAAATATATAACAAATAATGATTTAACTGCTTGGATATTAAGTTGTTTAGATAAAAAGTATATTATAAAAGAGCATGTCAGATTGTTAGTTGATTTTGATATTTTAAAAATCAGAAAAAATATAGATGATACGTATAGACTACTAAGTGATTTGCTTTATAGAGATTTTGATGTTTGTAATATAGCAGAAATAAAAGCGATTTATTCAAAAATTTATAAATATTTAGTCTATGCTAATCAAGTGATTGATAATCATAAAATTATTAATTATCACATAGTTGGTCCTGGTTTGGAAAAGATTAATCAAATAAAAACTGGTTATATAAATGATTGTTATTCAGAAGTAATTAAACCTGAAATGAATATGTTAATTGCTAAAACTGAATTACTTAGAAAAAAGGAAATTTTAAAAAAGTTGAAAAATGAAATGTAAAAAAATTTTGGATTTTGGAGCTACTTGGTGCTCTGGATGTAGAGTTTTAGCAGAAAATCTTAAAAAATATGATAATCGAGTTCCTTTGCAACATATTGACTGTGATACTGATGACGATATACCAACCAAATATGGAGTCAGAAATCTACCTACTTTGGTTTTTCTTGATGGTGAAGATCAAGTCATTAAAAGGCACGTTGGAGTAATAACTCTTGTACAATTATATGATATTTTAGATGAAATCGAAAGCAAGTAAAATACTTGATCAAATTCTGATAGAAATGTATAAATATTCAGTCCCATCTTTGGATTTAACTCCTTATTTTAACAAGGAGAAAAATATAAAATGTGTGGATTATAGATATCATTGGCTACCAGAAGAAATTCAATTTAGTATAGAAAGAAGAATTTGTAGAGAAAACAAACTTAAAAGCTATGATTGTGAACGAATTCATTCTAGTTTAATTCTTGGTGCTTCTCCAAATACTTCTTATAGAAGTTGGTTTATGAATATGATTCGAGAGCAATATAATAATACTGAATTTTATAAAGAACACAAAGAAGAAATTGATTATACTTTAAAATGGGGACCTTATAGTGGAAAGTTTATCTAATTTTAATGTTAAAACGTTGGAAATAGGAGGATTAGGAGCTGCATTACAAGCTCTTAGACTTCCTTTTAGTAAAGAATGTAGAAGTAATGTAGATTTTAAATTAATTACTGAAAATGAAATTGATTTAATTCAATATAGAACTGCTATAACTTTACAACCAAAAGATTTGGAACTTATGCAAATTCTTCTTAAAAGAGGAGATGAACATGCAAAAGTTCTTCGTGGAATAATTGTTTGATGTGAAATTAATGCTCCACGATTTTGATGGCAAGAAGCAGATACATATCATATTGGTACAGACAGACTTAGTTCTGAATCTACAATGCACGTTGATTGTAAAGGACTTTCAAATGAAGAACTAGTTAAAGCAAAAGAAGAGCTCAAAGAAGGTACAATGCAAAAAAGAGTTCAACTTTTTAGTTATCAAACTCTTAGAAGAATTTATAAACAAAGGAAAGATCATAGACTTCCTCATTGGCATAAATTCTGTGATTGAATTAAAACTCTACCTTATAGTAAAGAATTAATTACAAATGGCTTGGATTAAATTATATGAAACTTATAATAAAGTTAAAAAAGTTTTTATAAAACCTAAATTATATTTTAAATTTGGATTGTGGAGAAACGATCATTGTTTGCCTGTATGGAGACATGGCCCAATAATTAATTTATTTCCTAAAAAGTTTATTTATAAAAACTCTTATCAAGTTAGATCTAGTTGTAGTATAATAACTTATAGGAAAGGAGATAAAATGAAAAATGGAGAAATTGCTAAATGGGATTATGGAGACACATCTTATCATAAACTTCCAGGAAATTTAAATGCTTGGGATAGAGTATGGAATCGTGATTTTAGGAAAAAACTTAAAAAATGGCATTTAAATTGGATCAAACCGTATTATCAACTTCCAATTTGGTTATCTTTTTATATTTTTAATCATGATTTTGGCTGGAAAACAAAATGGACTTCATATGATTTTCGTTATGAATATTCTCCTCAATTTACAATAGTTATTTTTGGCTTGTCTTTTTCATGGTGGCTTAAATGTCCCGGAAATAACGCTGCAAACGATAATTTTTATTGGGAAGGTATTCTCTATTATCTTTATGGAAAAAAGCCGTTAGATCTCAAATATGCGATTAATGGAGTAGGAAAATGGACTACTGTAAATACTGATCAAAAGTATTCATATTGGGGATTAAATAAATGTTTCATTAAACCTGAATATTGGGATGAATATGATAAAGGTTTAATGGAACTTGAAGCACAAATAAATAAAAAGAAAAAAGATGAAACTTAGTAAAGATTTTACTGAACGATTAAAACAAGTTCTTATTTCTCAGGGAGTTAACGAAATTATTTTTGGACTAGATGTTTTTGATGATATGGAAGAAGATGAATATTTAGTTTTTAAAACAATTTTTAATAGATATACTGATGAATCTAGAACAAGCAACTAAACGATTATTGATTAGATCTCCTTTTTATGGATTGTTTTTACTTTCCTTAAAAAGGAGATTTGCTATACCTAGTGATGATTGCAAAACTGCGTATGTTCATATTAATGGAATTAATTATGAATTAATTGTTAATGAAGAGTTTTGGAATTCTCTAGATAATGACGATTGTAGGCTTAATTTACTACAACATGAATTACTTCACATTTGTCTGAAACATTTAGAATTTTCTGATAGATTTCCTGATTCTAATAGAGCAAATATAGCTGAAGATTTAGAAGTTTCTAATTATACTGGATTTATTTCATCAGGAGGTTGGTATATTTGGGAACATAAAGAAATGCCCCCTAGAGCTGGATCAAAAGTATATTATGATTTGTTACCTGAATCATTTGGTGATCAATCCGGCCAAGAAGGTGGGCAAGACGCTAACCAAAATAATCAATCTACTAGTAGTGGAAAATCTAGTAGAAATACAATTGATGATCATTCTAAATGGGAAAATTATAATCAATTATCTGACAATGAAAAGAAATTGATTGAAAATCAATTAAATCACATCTTAAAACAAACTGCAGAGCAAGTACAAAAAATGCAGGGAACAATTCCTGGAGAACTTTCTGAAATAATTAATGAATTGTTTAAACAAAAACCAGCAATATTTAATTGGAAAGCTTATTTTAGAAGAATGCTAGGAACAATTATAGATGTTGATATAAAGAAGACTAGAAAAAAAGAATCAAATAGATTTCCAGATGCTTCAGGACTGAAGCACAAAAGGAAATCAAATATATTTCTAGTAATTGATACTTCTGGAAGTGTTTCAGATAAAGAATTATGCGATTTTTTCAGTGAAATAAATCATATTTATAAAGCAGGAGCAAAAGTAACAATTTGTGAATGTGATACTAAAGTAAATAAAATTTATGATTATACTGGAAAATGGGATGGAAAAATAAATGGCCGTGGAGGCACAATACTTAGCCCGGCAATAGAATATTTTAATGATCACCGAAGAGACTATCAGACAATAGTCTTATTTACTGATGGTTGGATAGAATCAGATCCTATAAAAGTGCTAGGACAAGCAATGTGGATTATAACCTCAGAAGGAGATCATACAAGACAATTTCAAGGAAAAACTTTATATATACCAAAAGAAAATGCAGAACGAAATTAATTTACAAGAATTTAAAAGGATACTTAATTATTTAATTGATAATAATAGAAAATTAGTAGATGAAGGAAAATACCCAATTACCGTTGGATGTGAAGGCTTGCCAGGTTGCGGAAAAACCTCGATAATTGAACAAATAGCCAAAGAAAGAGGAATGACTTATGTAAAAGTTTCTCTTAGTCAAGTTGAGGAAATTGGAGATATTTCTGGATTTCCTATTAAAGAGTATAAAGTTAATGAGTTAGATGAAAATGGCAATATTGTTTGTACTAAATGGGTTCCTCAAGACACAATGTCTACTTATTTTCAAAAGCCTTGTGAAACTTATGAAATAACTACTGAATCTAGAATGGCATATGCACCGCCTGCATGGCTTCCTAGAGAAGAAAATCCAAATGGAATTCTAGTTACACTTGACGATTGGAATAGAACTAATTCTGTTATAATGAATTGCGTTATGGAAATTATTTGTACTGGAAAATATATGACTTGGGAACTTCCAAAATATACTACTCTAGTACTTTCAAGTAATCCTGATTCAGGCGAATTCAATGTACAATCTCAGGATAGTGCAATTTTGACTAGATATGTTAATTTTCCAGTAAAATTTGATGTAAAAGTTTGGGCTGATTATGCAGAACGAGCTGGTATAGATGATCGTGTGATTAATTTTGCTCTTTCTTATAGTTCTGAAATTTTTGAATCTAAAGATGGAGTAAATGTTGTAAATGCACGATCTTATACAATGTTTGGAAATGCCATTTCAGGTATTTCTGATTGGTCTAAACCTGAAAATTTATGTCTTATTTTGGATATTTCTAAAGGTTGTTTTCCTTTTGATAAAGATAATATAATTGGAGGATTATTTACTACGTTTATAGCTAATAAGTTAGATAAACTTATTTCTCCAAAAGATATGTTATTAAAGAGTTGGGAAACTGTAGCTCCTCAAATTAAATCTTGTGTTTATGATGGAGATATGTATAGACCAGAAATTGCTAGTGTGTTGGCTACTAGACTGTTGAATTATTCAATGGTTTATTTTGAAACTAAGGGTTGTAAAAGTGCAGTAGTTCAAGATCGACTATTGGATATAATCAACTCTAAGGATAAACTTTTTACTGAAGATTTAATCTTCAATGTAATTAAAAATTTAGCAACTAAATATGCTGCTAAAATGAATAAAGTGTTAATGATACCGTCAATTAGAATGAAACTTTTGTAATATGTTATATTGGTACGAAAATAATGCATATGTAGGACTTTGTACTAGCGATTTTGAATTAGTTAGAAATCATTCTAGAACTAAAGATTTTTATGATATTTTTAAAACGTGGAATAGCACAGACAGAATTGTATTTCCAACTGATATTTCAGATCCTAAAACTTTAATGAATCAGTATTCTAAGTCTCTTGCTGTTGGAGTTCCAGGAAAGAAGATTTATTTTCATCCTAAATCTAAGTTTCCTAGATTTAAATTAATGGGAACTGATTATAAAAGAACAATTAAACTAGATAAATGTGATTGTATTGTAGTTCCAGAAGTTCCAGAGAGATGGATTTCTATGTATCCAAAAATGAGAATTTATAAGGATAAATGTAGTAATAATTTATTTGGTATTTCGAAAGGAATTTATGATTCTCGTTTTGTTGATGAGAAGCATTTTTTAGAATGTATAAAACTTTGGAATAAAGTTGATTTAGAATTTGTTCAAACTACTTATATTGCAGAAGTAAATATGGAAAATTCTTTTGCAATAGATATTTTACTTGGAAAATATACAAAACCTATAATTACTGATACAATGTTAGATTTAGAAATTTCTAAAAGTTTACCCATTATAAGTGAGTCAGATATAGACTCAATTGATTCAATGTTGAGTTCTACTGATCAATCTGTAGTAGAAATGGGATTAAAACTTTTAACTGGGTTTAATGTTTTTGAAACTCCTACAATTATTAAAACTCTGCTTTATAAACATTGGAATGTTGTTAATTCAAATAAGGCCTTAAATTCTGTAGCAGTTAGAAAAATGTTAAATTCAGTTGATGCAGATAGGAAATATATTGGTTCATTTCCTAATTGGGCATATGCCTTAGCAGAACCTGGTGATAAATTTTCAGATTATGAAATTGCTCAGGTAGGAAGATTATTGAAACCTTTGTTTAAGGAGTATGTTGAAAAGAATTCTTTTAGGCTAAGAGAACCAAATGCTCCTTTTATCCCTAATATAAAAATTATAGTTGAGTAGAAATATTATTGCTATTGCTGGATTAAAAAATTCCGGTAAAACTGAAGTTGCAAATATGCTGGATTATTTATTGAATAGTCCAGCATGTTTTCGTAATTATTGATGTTATAAACATTTACCAAAATTATTTAAACGTTGGCATAAGATAGCTTTTGCTGACACTTTAAAACAAATGTTGGCATCTTTATTGAATATAGATATTTGTAAGTTTGAAGATAGAGAATTTAAGGAAAATACTGATATTGAACTTTCAACTTTAAGATTCTTTAAAAATCCAGTAAGACTAGGAGATAGAAATTTTGTTAAACTTCTTCAAACTGAAGATACTTTAAAAGATTATTCTTTAACTGTTAGACAATTAATGCAGTATTTTGGTACTGAAATATGTCAAAAATATTTTGGTAAAAATGTTTGAATAAATACTGTTTTAAATAATCCTAAGAATCTAATTATTAGTGATTTAAGATTTAAAGCTGAAGCAAAAGCAGTTAAGAATAAAAATGGAAAATTAATTTATATTTATAGACCTGGAATACAACCAGGAAATCACGCTTCTGAAAAGGAAGTTATTGATTTATTGAACGATAAAGAATTTGATTTTATTATTAAAAATGATTCTAGTTTAAAAGTTTTATTTTATAAAATTAAAGCATTGTTAAGATATGTATAAATCTAGAATTTATTTTAAAATATTAGATCCATATACAACCATTGTTTATATTTATTTAATAGATGCTTCTAAAATTGTTTATTCTTTTGAACTTTATTGTAACATTTGTTGTAAAAAAATATGGATTAATAATTTTCAAAAACGTTGGATGGATTGTGTTGATATACAACTTCCATGGTTTTGAATTTATAAAAAAGATTTAAGATTAGACGTTGGCGGTGTAAATACAAGATTTCGAATTACTTTAGATAAATATAAACCTGATCAGGTTTATCATTATTATGATGAATCAGTTTCTAGTAATGAAGAATTGGAGGCACTTTTAAAATTTATTTAATGATAATTTATAGAATATATATAGTTCCTAATGCAGATCTTTCTGGCTCTAGTATTGGAGTTATTTATGACCCTGATAATCTTTTTAAAGTAGTTGCTTATAGAAAAGGCCCAGATTTTGAATATGATTCTGAAAAGAATATAACTACTTTAAAATTAGATGACGATCTTATTGAAATTTTTCCAGACCATGAAACTATAAATCAGATAAAAAAATCTAAACAAATTAAATTGTTAGATAAATACACAGATCCGGTTAGTAGAATTGTAGATAGAATTTCCACAATTAATTTTGATACAACTAAAGAGAAGTTTTTAAAATATTTTAATTTAAAAGAATAATATGACACAGATTATAGGTATGACTTGTTTATTAATAATATTATTAATAGTCATAGGTGGAGAAATGTATAATCAAAATAAAAATAAAAATAAAGAATAATGAAAATTTTAGCATTTTTATTTATAGCACTTATTTTTATAGCTTGAATCTTTTTATGGTTTGTTTGACCTACAATCATTTGTTATAATCAAGCAAATAAAAAGAATCTTTTTGGGCACTATAATTGGATTAGTGTTTTCATAGGTTTATTTTTTAGTTGAATAGGAGCAATTGTTTTAATGATTCTTCATGATTAAAAAAGAAGAAATAGAACAAAAATTAAAAGAAAAGATTAATACGAGAATTTCATATAATAGTGATTTAAAAGAAGTTAGTGTTGACGTTAGATGTGGTAGAAAATTAATCGCTAGTTGTGAATTTTTGTTAAAAGAACTTGATATTTAATGAGTTACAAAGATTATATAATTAGTAGTCTGAGAAGTTTATATGCAAAATATGAAATTGCTGATAATGCAGTTTCTAAAAGACTACTAATGCGCAAGATAAAATGTTATTTAAGTGATTTAAATAGAATAAAGTATGAAGAAAATAGCAATTTTGTTTATAGTAGCAGCAATGATGTGTAGCTGCGGAAATAGGAATAAAACCGAAAATATTGATAATCAAATTGATACTACGGAAGTAGTTGATAGTGTAGAA
>JALFMW010000110.1 GCA_022782605.1 Clostridium sp.
GCTTGATACTCGGCAATTCTTGTATCTGTGTCAACGTAAGCATCACACTCACTATCATCAATTAAAGTTTTATGAACTGTTGGAGCAATAGAGAATTGAATAACTTCTCCAGTTTCTTCATCAATGATTTCAATTCTTAATTTTCCTTCGTAGAAACCTAATACAGAACTACCATAAACTCCTGCAATAGTATCAAATATTCTACCTCTTATAATATCGTTTTTGTTTAATCTTCTTGCCATTTAAACAACACTCCTTTTTATAATTGTTTTCTTTCTATATTTATATTATATCATTTTTTTTAAAAATTGTCAACTAAATTTTTTTATCTAGCTCTAGCATATTTTGATTGATATGATGGAGTTTTAATAGATTCTTCTTCTGAACTCATTGGGGTTTCGCTACTTACAATTTCAGCTCTTCTAATATAATCTAAGTTTCCGCTTCTAAGTGGAATGTCATATACGCATCCATCTTCTCCATCTATAACCAAGTATTCAGTTCCTCTTGAATATCTCTTTTCTCTAATGAAGCCTCTTACTATTCTTGTTTCTCCTAAAAGTCCAGTTTCAGAAACCTCAACCCCTTCTCCTTTGTAAAAAGTGCCAAACCAAGTTTCAATATTCATTATAAATTCCTCCTTTTATAATAGGGACACTCCCTTTTAAGTCTTTCTTTATATTATACTTATTGGGCTATAATGATTAACTTTATTTGGCAACTCTGCTGGAGACCTACTTTTTCTTATTTATCAGTTTCCAAAATAGATATTCTTCAAATTTTTTATCTTTATCTTTATCTGACATACTGTCCCCTCCTTCCTTATATTAATATTATATCAAATTTTTTATTAAAAATCAAAGAAGAGCTTATAGCTCTCCTTCATACGTTTCTTCTTTTTCTCTTCTTCTTTCTTCTAATAATATTTCATAACAGTCTGAACAATAGAAGCAATAGTTTTCTTCATCCCATGTCATATCTGTTTCATAGTGATTATAACTTTCATTACAATTCTCACAGAATATAGCTAGTTCATCCCAACAGCATTCACATACACACATATCTTCTAAATAATACATTTCATCTTCATAGCCTGGTTCTCCGCAGTTATCACAAAAGTGATAACCAGCACATTCATCACAACTCATAGAAGAGGAATATGAAATCATATTACAACCACATTCTAAACACTCTACTCCATCTCCTATTAACATTTTCATAGGGTTATTTCTTTCGTATAGAGAGTCTTCTATTGCTTTGTCATAAATAGCAAGAGGTTGGTAGCTAGGTGAGTTTAGACAGTCGTTATATTGAAGAGAACCTATTTCGTCCCTCATTATCTGTCTTATGTTATTCTCTACGTTAGTCCAACCTGTAAAGTTAGTTAAGTCAAAATATTTTGCTAGAAATTCATTAGTTATAATATTAACAGCAGTATTATTACTAAAAGGATATTGTCTACCTCTAACTATAACTTTTCCATCTTCTCTTACATATAATAACATTCTCCATTTCTTACTGTTCCACTCAAATGGGAAGTTAGGAAGTTTATAGTCTTTATCTGCTTTAAGATAAACCATGAATGTATGCTTGTCAATCATATAGGATAAGTTGCCAGCCCTATGCTCTCCATCTAAAGCATGGCAAGAATGCCAGTTGTGAGCTGTTTCTGATGAAGATAGAAAATCTAATGGATGGACTGACATAACCATCTTACCAGTTATTTTACAATCTTGAATTAATCTTGACATTCTTGTTTGAAACTTGTCTAACATCTTTTTATCTTCAAAGAAGAACTTTAGACTTTTAGATAATTTCATTCCCGCAGGTATCTTTATTCCATCTTCCTCAAAAGCACTAACAACTTTATTTTGATAGAATCCTTCCTCAGTTTGAGAATTGAAGAAGTGTCTTAGTTCCTTTTGCTTATCTGAATGGAATACGGCATCATCTGCATAATCTTGATATAATATTCTTTTATCTTCTTCTGGTCTATCTAATACAATTTCTTCAGGGAGTTCAACAGTTAGACCACCCCACTTATCTATGAAGTGGGCTTTATTAGCTGCCCACTGTTTGAATAATCCGTCTGTCTTTGCCTCACATATTCCTTGAGAATATTCTATCACTTCATTGAATTTCTTTTGTATATCTGCGTATCTTTCCATAATTAGTTCTCTCCTCTACACTTTTCACATTTTAAATGTACTTTATGTTCATCTTTAAAATCATCTCCACAAGTTAAACAAGTGCTAAACTTTTGGTTATAACAGTCTATACAGTATCTTCCTTCTCCGTTCATTAGAATTATTATCATGTCTTTATCAAAACTTCCTAAGCATCCCCAGCAAAGCTCTTTTTCATCATTTCTTCTCCACTCTTGAAAAGATGGATCATAATCATAGCCAATGTCGTAGCGTTGAAAGACATTCTTTGCGGGAATATACTCAAATACATCTTCTTCATGAACATTTTCTAATATATTACAAACCTTATCTATTGTGTTGAACATCCAGCTAACATTCAATATCTCAGATTTTGAATGTTCGTGTTCATAACCTATTGACAGATTAACAGCCGCCATACCCCATTTAGGTGCTATATAAGATATATCAGAGAAACTTCCCCAATTAGTTATGAAGCCAAAATCTTCGATATAATCTTCAAAGAAAGGATTATCGCAATCATAGAATACGCAATCTTCTGAACCTCTTCTATCTAATTCTATTAAGAAGTTTAATTCACAAGGTGCTTCTGGAATATCTTGTATTAATTTTGAAGCTCCTACTCCACCAACTTCTTCATCAGTTGTTAATATTATTGTTGGTCTTAACCCTCTTTTTAAAATTTCAACAATCGCAAAGACACCTGCTCTATCATCTGCTCCTATTCCTTCGGGCGACCACATAACATTTTGTTCTTTATCATAGAACAAGTCTTTTACGGGCATAGTGTGAACAGTATCTAAATGAGCTACTAATCCTACAGGAATATCCCCAAAAGCTATTAAGTATTCTGGTGTTGATACTACTCTATCTTTATATAGAGTAGATAAAAACGTTTCCATAGATTGCTTTAATCCTTCTTGCGTAGACCCTAATATTTTCTTTATTAATTCAAACTCTTCTCTATTTAAAACTCTATTTAACATAAGCATATTCCTCCTAATTTTAATATTCATCTTCATCGCAGTCATAACAGTCGCAATCTTCACAATATAGTGAATCTGAATCGTAGATACTTTCACCACAATTTAAACAGTATACTTCTTCACCTTTTACTGGAAGAGGCAGTGTTTCTAACACGCTTACGTTTTGACCTTCTCTTAGAACCACATTTCCTTGAGAGAACATTTCATTTGATATATCATTGTAATAGTATCTATATTCATCATTTTCACTAGCGTAGTCTATATGTAAGTCATTTAAAGTATCTGTACTATGACTTTCAACTTTGAACTTTTCATTGTGATATTGTTCAAATAACTCTTTGAAGGCTTTTGCGACTTCATTTGCGTTAATAGTATTTTCATTTGGATACTGTCTTTCTTGTATTGAGAAATCTAAGTTGGGACTTACCATAGCAATTTGTCTCCAAGTTTTATTAGAGTGCGTATACTCTTTA
>JALFMW010000127.1 GCA_022782605.1 Clostridium sp.
GGTGGTATAGATTGTGTGGGAATTGGTAGTGATTTTGATGGAATAGATTGTCCATTGGAATTTGAAAATTCATCAAATATGCAACTTATATATCATGAAATGAAAAAATCAGGATTTAGTGAAAATGAAATAGAAAAAGTATTTTATAAGAATGCTTTAAGATTATTTGAAGAGTTATTATAAGATAAAATAAAGTAGATACATAAAAAAGTCTATGTTTTAATTAAAATGAAAACATAGACTTTTTTATTTATAAATTTAATTAGTGAAGTTGAGTAAAAAAATAGAAAATATTATATAATTATAGATAAGTCAAAAACGAAACTTTAGAAAAAGGTGATTAAGTGAAATATTTATTCCAAGAAGTTAATTTAAATAAGAAAAAAGAAAAAATACTTAATATATACGAAAATATAATAAAAAATAATAACTATAAATCTAGTAATATACTTTTTTTAGTACCCAATGCCATTACTAAATTAAGTTATATAAGAGAAATAAGATTACCTTTTAGTGAACAATTAAAAATAACTACATACAGCCATTTTGTTCAAAGTGAGGTAATAAAATATTGGCCAATAATTGCAGAAAATTGCCAAGAAATAAAGAAAGAAAAAATAAGCCCATCATTTATTTCTCAAAGTTTAAGTGAATATATAATTAAGTCATATATCAAAAAGATAAGAGAAGAAGAAAATTATTTTCAAGATATAGTTGCAACAGATAGAAGTATTTGTAGAAATATATTAGATAATTTAAGTAAAGCTTGTTTTAATAATTTAGATATAAAAACTATAGGTGAGAAAATATATGATTCTAAGAAAAATAGAAATGATTTAAATAGATATTCTTATACTCAAATGCAGGAAGTTATTGATTATTATTTAGAGTTAATGTTAAACAATGGTATAATTGATAATTCAATAGCTGTATACTTATACAATAATTATTTATTAAATAATGAAGATTATAAAAGACGATTAAAAAGAGAATATAATTATTTAATTGTAGATAGTTTAGAAAATGCTAGTGTAAGTGAGAGTAACTTGATTATTGAACTTTTAGAAAATGCTAAGGAGAGCTATATTTTTTATGATAAAAGCAAAGACTACTCTTCATTTAAAAATGTTGATATTACATATGTGGAAGAAAGTATAATAAAAAAATTCTTCCCTGAGGAAATTAGTAATTTAAATGAAATAAATTTAAAAACATTATATGAAGAAAAGAAGAAAATAGAGTTAAATGAAAACTCTCATTTATATGATGAAATGATTGAATCTGTTGGAGATGAAATTTTGCAGTTAATAAAAGAAGGTAAAAATTTAAGTGATATGGTGATAATTTCACCAATAAATAACTCCATACTTGATTACAAAATCTCTAATAAATTAAAACAAAATAATTTACAAGTTAAAAACACAAAGATAGATAATAAAATAATTGATCATCCTTATGCCAATGCATTAGTTGTAGCTACTTGTATATTTTTAGAGTTACAACACCTTATAAAGGAAGAAGAGTATATAAATTTTATAGAAATTTTATTTGAAGTAAATAAGATAAGAGCTATAAAAATATTTAACACTAGACATGAAAATGAAGATTATAAAAATTTAGTACAATTTATAAAAAATAAAGAAAAAGAAGAGCTTAGAATAAGTGAATTTTTACTTCAATTTTATATAGAAAAAATCTTAAATCTTAAAGATGGCAAGAAAAATGTGGAGTTTTGTAAAGATATTATAAAGCAGAGTGATATTTTCAGCGAGATTCTTGAAGATTTAGATATGAATAAAAAAGAGAAGAATGAAATTTTTATTAAATGTTTAAAAGAAAATATAAATGAATACTATATGTCTGCTGATATTGAAGATATGAAAAATAGTAATAAAATTATCATTACCACACCCTATACATACATAAATGCTAATATAAATAGAAAAATTCAAATTTGGCTAGATGTGGGAAGTAATGTGTGGAATATGAAAATTGAAAAGGATATATCAAATCCTTTAGTACTTCGAAAAAGTTTTAAAGAAAAAGAAATCTATAGTGATGAGATGGAAGATAAAAATAAAAAATACTATCTATACAACTTAATTTATAATTTATTACACGATAGTGAGGAAATATATGCTTTTAAACGCGAGTATAGTGTTAATGGATTTATGCAGGAAAGTATGCTTTATGGACTTTTGTTAAAGCTTTTGGATAAAGGAGAAAAAACTGATGAGTAAGATAAATTACAGAGAAGATCAGCTTCCAATAATTCAGTATGAAAATGGAAAAATGGCAGTTCCTGCAGTGCCAGGAGCAGGAAAAACTTTTATAGTTACAAACTTAGTGGCAAAACTTTTGGAAGAAAAAAGACAAGGTAAGGGTAAAATACTTATTTTGACTTATATGAATAGTGCTGTAAATAACTTTAAAATTAGGATAAAGAAAATTCTTGAAGAAAAAAATATAGATGAAAAAAACTCCTATGAAGTTATGACTATACATTCTTTGGCAGTAAAAATAATCAAAGAAAAACCTGAAATAGTTATGTTAAATGAAGACTTTAATATAGCAGATGATTTACAGAAGACTATGATTTTAAATGAATGTATAAATAATTTTAAGATAAATGGCGGCGAAAAAGCCTTTAGATTTTTCTTAAAAGAGCAAAAAGATCCTATCTGGGCTGATAGACAGCTAGATGCTTGGGAGAAAGGATTTTATGATTTAGTTCAAAATACCATAAGTGAATTAAAGTATAAAGATATTAGCCCACAAAAACTAGAAGAATATATGAGGGAAAATCGTAGAGGAATTTTAAAAATAATTCTACCTATATATAAGGAATATGAAAGAAGATTAAAAGCAAATGGATTGCTTGATTATGATGATATGCTTATATTGGCTTATAAAGCATTATCCATAGATGAAGATTTAAAAATAAAATATCAAAATAAATACCAATATGTATTTGAAGATGAGTGTCAAGATTCCAATGAAATACAAGGAAAGATAATCGGGTTAATATGTGAAGAACATAATAATTTGGTGAGAGTTGGAGATATAAATCAAAGTATCACAGGAACATTTTCATCATCGGATCCTAAGTTTTTTAAGGAATTTATAGAAGATAGCGACTATTGCTATAGAATGGATATGTCTAATAGAAGTTCTAAAGATATAATCAATCTTGCCAATGAACTAACAAGATATGTGACACAAAATTTACAGCCAGAGTGCAGAGATGCTTTGGAGCAAATGGATATTAAAACAGTTCCTAAAAATAAAGGTTATAAAGAAAACCCTAAACCTGATAAATATCAAATAAGTTATAAGTATTATAAAACTTTTGATAAAGAAATAGAGCAAACTGTAAAATTTGTTAGAAATATTCATAAAAGATACCCAGATAAAAGCATAGGTATTTTAGTGCCTTATAATGATCATATTAATCTAGTAGCAAAAGAGCTTATAAAAGAAGATTTAGAATTTGAAGAATTAGGCCCTAATTCTCTTAGAAAAAGAAGAATAATAGACAATATTGCTATAATAATAGATTTTATTTTAAATTGTGATGAAAAAGAAAAATTAATAGAAGTATTAGATAAAGTGTACATAAAAACTGATAATAAAGAAGGAAAAAAAGATTTTCTACAATTATTAAGGGAAACAAATTTAACTGTAGAAGAATTATTATATGATGAAGAATGTACTAAAGAATTAATAATAGATACAGATAGTGATTTATATGAAAGCTTTTTATTTGGCTTAAAAAATCTTAAAAACATAATAGAGTATCCTTTAACTAGAATAGATAAGTTGATTCTTTTCATTGGAAACAGTATGATGATGGAAGATGAAGAAAGAGCTATAGTTGATTATTTAGGCTTTTATGTTAAATATCTCTTAGCTGAAAATAATAGTATGAACTTGCAACAAATTTACAATCTATTAAGTGACAGAAAAAATAGAGTTTTTAGTTATATAATAGAAGTAGTCAGCGAAATTAATGGATATGAGGCATTACCTGGAAGTATTACTGTGTGTAATTATCATAAATCAAAGGGACTTGAGTGGGATTGTGTATTTTTATTGGGAATGACACAATTTAATTTCCCAGACAATATTTATGAAAAATTTCAATGCGATAAATGGTATCTTAAAGAAAAATATAAAAATCCAGAGTCTAATATAAAAGCAGAGATAGATTTTATGTTACATGGTGAAGTAACTAAAAACTATGCAAAAGAAATTAAAGAAAATTTAATTAAGGAAAAAATAAGATTATTATATGTAGGGATAACTAGAGCAAAAGAAATGCTAATATTATCAACTAGTGAAAAAAATTCAGCAACAGATAGAAATAAACAAAATCCATCTATGTATTTAAATATATTAAAAAATATAATAGATAAAAAAGGAGAATGATTTAAATGAATAAAAAATTAAAATATTTTACTTATAGTCAAAACTCGTTAAATACTTATAAATCATGTCCTTTTAAATTTAAATATAAATATATAGATAATATAAACTGGAAACATGACGATATAGGTAGTAGAGAGTATTATGA
>JALFMW010000129.1 GCA_022782605.1 Clostridium sp.
TCATATTTAATTTCTTTAATTGTTAACAATTTGGGCACACATACCCATATGGTACTGTGGTGTCATTGAAGACCACGTCTTAAAACGCCACAGTTAAAGTTAAATAAATTGTAAGTGTTAAAGTAAAACAATATGGACTAAAACTGGATTAATCCTAGTCCTTTTATAAGTGCATTTCTACACATGCTCTAGTATATTTCACCTAGAGGTGATAAAAGCCCTACCCTGGTACGCATTTGAAAGGAGGCGTGGTAGAATCTATTGTGCTAGGCGGGGCAGTGAACCCCGTCATGCTTTCATTAAGACCTAGCCTTGTAATTTCACAAATTTGAAAAATTGTATAACCTTGATAATTATAACAGTCTTTTTCAAGTTTAAAACTATATAAACTATAGTAAAAAGATAAATAATTCAGTTAATTCATCACTGTACTTGGAGCGAATTTCATTAGTAAATTGTATATTCTTCACCTCGTATATACGCTACAGAAATGCTTTGAGTGCATATTTGTAATCTTCTTTTTTATACTTATCTACAAATTCTAATATATCCTTTGCGCATAGTGCTCTATATATAGTATCTTTTATGCCATTAGATTTATGGCATAAGCTCTATGGATTTTGCACATAATTATATCCACAATACGGTGTAGTTACTAATACTTTAGTATTACATAAAACATAGTAACAAGTTTGTGTATCCTCTATATATCTCCTCCCACTATATTCTACAATATCCCATATGCTTCTGCGTATTAGCTTTGTATTTAGATAGCAATTTAATTTATGGTTAGATTTTGTAGTTTTGTGCACAAAATCAATTCCAGACATCACATTTTCGCCGCTATGTGACAATATAGTACTAATAGGCTTGTCTACGTATCTTAAACTACTAGACACCACATCTGCATTATATTTTTTAGCCAAATTATACAGAGTTTCTATATAGTCTTTATCTAGGTAATCGTCACCATCTAAGAATACCGTATATTCTCCTTTTGCTTCTTTTGTGCCAATCCTTCTAGACGTACCAGCTCCAACATTCTAAGCGTTATTAATAATTCTTATTCTGTTATCATTTATAGATTGTATAATTTCTAGAGTATTATCAGAAGAACAGTCGTTTATAACTAGTATTTCTAAATTATTATATGTCTGATCCAAACAACTCTATATAGCTTTAACTATTGTGCCGCTTACATTATAAGCTGTTATAATTATCGTTATCATATTAACTACCCTTTGTAGCAACGTATTCTACTTTTACTATAATATTATTATATGGATCGGTACTATCAATACTTGTTGAGTTAACGCCTTCACTGATAGGATCTAAATAAATTACCTTTTCTAGATCTGTAGAAGAAAAATCGATATTATTGCCACCAATACTAATTGTAAATGTGTGTGCTTCTGAATTCCTAATTGTTACTTTAGTGTATAATTTGCTATCAAGTATAATTGTAGTATCATAATTTGATAGATCTGTAAAGAATGAATAGCCAAAGTTATTGGATGATTCAGGAATTTCCGATCTAGTAATAAATTTACTATCATTCTCAAGCTGACTAACCTTTGTAGGGACAGTAGGGAGTTCTGCCTTCAATGCATAGTTATTGATGTCTATAAAGTCCCAATTTGCTGTAGGAATCTGATTAGCACTTTTATCTTTAAAATGAATTCCGTTGCCATTAATATAAACAACTGTCTCGCCGCCACCACCAATATGATTGCTAGTTTCTATCTCTAATCCATCAGTTATTTTATAATAATCGGCACTAAGTCCAATCTCATATGGTATATAATTACCCTTTTCCTACTTTTTTGCAATTTCCGAGTTTAATCCATTAAGATACTAATTCGTGTAGTCTTGGTAGCTAGTAAATTCACCATGAAAAGAATCAATCGATTTTTTATTAGAATCAATCTATTTTTTATTAGCTGTAATCTAACCGCTAAGACCACTAGCAACAGAAGAAATATTCTGATTAATAGTCTGTGCATTGTTATTAATCTTATTGTTAAGATCATTATAGACACTACTAATGTTTTGACCAAAAGTTGTAGAGTCAACTTTAGTACCAATAGCAGTATTCAGTATATCAACCTACTCATTAAGCGCTGTTGTAAGAACATAATTATTAAGTGCAGTAGTATCAGCCTTCTGTGCAAGCTTACCATTAAGATCATCAGCGATAGAACTCTCTGAAGCAGTAGCTCTATTCTGCTCAGTTGTAATCAAAGATCTAAGTTCATCCTCCTCGGCTGTAGCACGTGTTGTCTCATCAGAGATCTTCTTATCAAACTCTGCCTTAGCGCCATCAAAAGCTGTAGTATCAGCCTTAGTATTTACAAGGTTCTGAAGATATGCTTCCTGACCCTTAGCGCGATCAATCTCTGTGTTAAGAGATTCATTGATAGCTGTTTCTGCAGTTGTAGCTCTAGACTCTTCATTCTGAATAGCGAGAGCATTATCACCTTCGACTTCCTTAGCTCTAGCAGCCTCTGCTGCAATCTCAGC
>JALFMW010000133.1 GCA_022782605.1 Clostridium sp.
ATAGTAAGTATAGAAATCTAAATCACTATTTGCAACTTTTTCGCCAATTTCAAATAAAAATTTAGGTATGTCACAAGCTTTGAAATCGCCTAATGATTTACCAAGTCTAGTTTTACCAAGCCCTAACTCTCCATTTACAAAAATTTCAAATGCATCATACATTTCACCATCAACTTTTTTCTTTTTACCAGTAAGCCCTATAGAACCTATTTGATGAACACCACATGAATTCATACATCCAGAAATATGTATTTTAGGTATAGTATTTAATATAGTATTATCACCATTTGAATTTTCTTTAAAGTAGTCTATTATTTCATGTAACATTTTTTGACTATTTTGTATTCCCATTTGACAAATTGGCACACCAATACAAGAAACACTTTCCTCTATGCTTGTACAAGCACTAAATGGTTTGCTAATTTCAAGGATACGTTTTGCCTCTTCACCATTTAAGTTTATAACAAATATTCCTTCTGACATAGCAAATCTAATTGATGCTTTTTCACAAGTATCAAGTTCATCTAACAGTGTTTTCATATCATCAAGTTTAAATTGTCCTCCTACTGGATGAATATACACACTATAGTATCCCTCTTGTTTTTGAGCAAATAAACGAGTATCTTTTAAATCTGTTTTTATACCACCATCATTTGGATATTCAAATTGAGGAATGTTTAATTCTAACTCTTTATTTTCTTTTTCTTTAGCCACATATTCTTTGAATTTTTTGATAAATTCTTCTTCTCCAAGTCTATATACTATATATCTAACTCTTGCTTTATGTTTGTTAGTGTAATCTCCTTCATCCATAAATAACTTAGTTAAACCTTCCACATAGTATAAAACATCTTTAGGTTCTATAAGTTCATCAAGTTCTAAAGAAACTGCAGAGTCTTTTCCAATACCTCCACCTACAAATACCTTGAAATAAGGTTTATTATCTTTTAATACAGCCATAAATCCTAAGTCTTGTACTGTTGTATGTGCTGCATCTGAAGTACTTGATGAGTAAGAAACTTTTAATTTTCTAGGTAAATGATATGTGGTAATTTTACTCATAAAATATTTGTCTGTTGCCACTGCATAAGGAGTAACATCAAATGCTTCATCTGGATTAACTCCAGAAAGTGGTGATAATGCCACATTTCTAGGGAAGTTTCCTCCAGCACCACGAGTAAATATGTTGTTTTTTATTCCTTCTTCCATAATATTGCACATTTCATCAACATTTAAGTCATGTAATTGAATTGATTGTCTTGTTGTAATATGTATTCCATCTAAGTTGTATTCTTTTGCAAATTCATATACTTTGTGTAACTGTTCTTTTGTTACAACACCACTTGAAAATCTAAGTCTAATCATAAATGATTTCTGATCACGTTGAGCATATACGCCATATCCACCAGATATACCTTTATATTGCATTTTTGTGGTATCACCATTTAAAAATTTCTTACACTCTTCTTTAAAATTTGGAATTTCACTTAAAAATAACTCTTTACTTTTTTCTAGATTATTCACTATAATCACCTCTACAAAACATATTTTATTATATTGTATACAAAAGATATAATTCTATTTATTATAAATTAGTTTCTATTTCATTATCGTCGTAGCTTATCCAGTCACTGAAACTTCCAGCATATAATTTATGTTTTATTCCAATTTCGTTTAATGCTAAACTAACTGGAGATGCTGTTATTCCAGAACCACAATAAATAATAACCTCTTCATAATTATTTAATTCTTTGAAATATTTTTTTAATTCTTCTTTGCTTTTTAGTTCCATTTCATCTTCATTTTTATTTAAAATGTCCATCCAGAAATAATTTAAAGCACTTGGTATATGACCAGCTTTTTTATCTACAGGTTCAACTTCTCCTCTGTATCTGGCATTTTCTCTACAATCAACTATTGCAATATTGTCTTTGTGAAGTCTTTCCTTAACATATTCCATATTTACTCTTAAATCTTCTTGTAACTTGACTTCAAAAGTACCTTTTTTTGCTGTAGTTTCTTCAGTAGTTACTTCCCCACCTATTTTTTCAAATTCATTTATACCACCATTTAGTACATAAACTTTTTCATGGCCTAAATATTTTAATATCCACCAAAGTCTAGCAGGTCCTGATAAATCACCTTCATCATATGCCACAACTATTGAATCATTACTTATTCCTATGTTTTCAAAAGTATTTTTTAGCTCTTCAACTGAAGGTAGAGGATGTCTTCCTCCATGTTCTTTTACAGGTGATGATAATTCAGTTTCAATGTCAACTCTTACAGCTCCTTTTATATGAGCTTTTTCATAACTATCTTTTCCATAGTTTTTGTTCATTAATGAAAATCTACAATCTACTATAACTAGTTTTTCATTGTTTAAGTTTTCTTTTAGCCATTTTGCATCAACTATATTTGACATAATAAAACCTCTCCTTAAAATATTACTAAATTTTACAAGTCTATTTTTATTATACAATATTTTTTAGTTTTTATGGATTTGTTTTAATAATATTTTATTTAATAGTTTTTTTAAAGCTAAAAACATTTGAGCAACGGACTGGAGCTTGTGAACAGTCGTTGGCGACATGAACGTAGTGAATTTTAGCTTTTAAATTAATGTATAATTAAAATATTGCCTAATTTATTTTATATAAACATATGGGTGGTATTTTAATATTTTATTTACTAATATGATATTTATAT
>JALFMW010000164.1 GCA_022782605.1 Clostridium sp.
TCCTAATCACAAAGTAGAAGATTTTGATATAGCTAAGATGATTAAAGAGACTGATTTCCCTATAAAGGTAGGGGTAGATATAGGTTTCCGTGATCCTAGTACTTGTGTCGTTTCATTATGGGATAAGCTTAATAAGAAAATTTATATAATAGCTGAATATTATCAGAGAGCTGCGACATTCGAAGAGGTATGTGGCGGCATAAAAGCATGTACCGGTGGAGATAAAGTCACTGTATATGTTGATAATGCTGATCCTAGAGCTATAGAATACTTTAGACAAAATGAGATAAATGCATATCCTTGTAAAAAGGGTGCTGATAGCAATAAGCTTTATATGACATTCTTACAAAACCACGAGATAATATGTCACCCTAGTTGCGAGCATGTAGCCGAAGAACTTGAAAACTTTGTCTTCCTAAAGGACAAGAACGGCTACTACTGTGATGACAAGACAGACCATGCATTCTCACATACTCTAGATGCTCTTAAGTATAGTTATTCAGACGTTTATCGTGCTAAGAAGCTTAGCTCGATTAATTTAAAACTTGGAATATAAGGAGGTAAATATGAAATTTTGTAGAAATAAGCTAGTTCCTGAATATATAACTGGCAAACAGGAACTTAGCAAAGAAGATGTCGTTAGATTACTACAAGAGAGTGAGATATTCTTGCCTAAGTATAATACTAACGAAGATTACTTTTACGGAAAACACAAAATATTAGAAAGATATTTTGATGATCCTAGCAAGCCTAATAATCAAGTTATGTGTAATATACCTAAGTATATTGTACAAGTAAGAACTGGGTTCTTTAGTAGTTCGCCACTTACTATGGAGTCTCGTAATGAAGAGTATATGAATGATATTAGGGATATATTAGACCAAAACGACTTCAAACAAACATTTAACCAATTAGATACATACTGTTCTATATTTGGACATAGCTTCTTAGTTCTTTATATGAATGATGATGGTAGAATCACATTTACAGCACAAAACCCTAAAGATTGGATATATGTGCGTGATAATAGCCTTGAGAAAAAGCCTAAATTCGCCATTAGATACTATGCGTGGTGGGATGATGTGCAAAATCTACAAATGTATGATATAGAACTTTATACAGATAAAGAGATAATTAACTACGAAGGAAGCCCTGTAGACCTAAAAGAAGTAGGACGTAGACCTCATTATTTTGACGGACTACCAGTAATAGAATTCATGGAAAATGAGTCACGCCAAGGCTCATATGAAAATGTTATCAGCTTAATAGATACTTATGAACTTATGCTATCAGATACAGCTAATACTATTAACTATTTCTCAGATTGTTACCTAGTGCTTACTGGTATGCAAGAAACACAAGCTGAAGATATAGCGAAAATGAAAAATGACAGGGTACTATTAGTGCCTGAAGGATGTCAAGCTTCATTCCTTACTAAAGATGTATCCGAAAACTATAATGAAAACATGCTTAAAAGACTTCAAGAACAAATATTCGTAGTTGCATGTACTCCATTATTATCAGATAGTTCATTCTCTAGTAACTCATCAGGGGTAGCTATTCAATTTAAGTTATTTTCTATGGAAAAATCAGTACAACTTAAGGAAAACATATTCAGAGCTGGATTTAATAACTTGTTTGCACTTATTAGAGGCATGATAAATAAACTAGATAGAAAAAGTTATACCGAAGACGATAAGATAATACAAACATATACTAGATCATTACCGATGGATTTATCTGCATTAGCTGACTCTATAAGTAAACTTAATGGTGTTGTATCTAGAAGAACACTTATGACACAACTAGACTTCGTATCAGATGCTGCCTTAGAGGAAGAACAATTAAGAAAAGAACAAGAGGAACTAATAGAATTAGAAGTTAATAAAGCTAAGAAAATGTTTGAAGCTAGTCCACAACTTATGATGGGCAATAATGGTGTTAGAAAAACTAATGAAGCAGGCAAGAATATAGGCACTAACACAGCTAAGAACTACGAGCAGAAAAAAGCAAATAATTAATACATTAATATATCGAAAATGCACAACTCCCCTAAGTGCAAGCTTTTTACTTGTTTTAGCTATAAAACACGGATGATATAGTCGAAGGACTTTAAACTGGAGGAAAATATGGACAATAATCAAGAACCACAAGTTCAAGAGCCAGCTGCTGAAAAGATGTTCACGCAAGCTGAATTAGATGAAATAATAGGAAAAAGATTAGCTAAGGA
>JALFMW010000265.1 GCA_022782605.1 Clostridium sp.
GAAAGAGATTTAAAAGCTGGTTTAATAACTGAAGAAGAAGTTCAAGAATTAATGGACCACTTCGTAATGAAATTAAGAATGGTTAAATTCTTAAGAACTCCAGACTACAATGAATTATTCTCTGGTGACCCAACTTGGGTAACTGAGTCAATAGGTGGTATGGGTATAGATGGTAGAACATTAGTAACTAAAAACTCATTCAGGGTTTTAAATACTCTTTACACTATAGGACCATCTCCAGAACCAAACTTAACAGTACTTTGGTCAAACAACTTCCCACAAGGATTCAAAGATTTCTGTTCTAAAGTATCTATAGATACTTCATCAGTTCAATACGAAAACGATGATTTAATGAGACCTTACTGGGGAGATGATTACGGAATAGCATGTTGTGTATCTGCAATGAGAATAGGTAAACAAATGCAATTCTTCGGAGCTAGAGTTAACTTAGCTAAAACATTATTATACGCTATAAACGGTGGGGTTGATGAAAAATCAGGTGTTCAAGTTGGACCAAGATTCGAACCAATAACTTCTGAATACTTAGACTACGATGAAGTAATGGCTAAATTAGAACCATTCACTGATTGGTTAGCTAACCTTTATGTAAATACATTAAATGTAATCCACTACATGCATGATAAATACTCTTATGAAGCATTAGAAATGGCTTTACATGATAGAGATGTATTCAGAACAATGGCTTGTGGTATAGCTGGTTTATCAGTTGCTGCTGACTCATTATCTGCTATAAAATATGCTAAAGTTAAAACTATAAGAAACGAAGCTGGTATAGCTGTAGACTTCGAAATCGAAGGAGATTATCCAAAATACGGAAACAACGATGATAGAGTTGATGATATAGCTGTATACTTAGTTGAGTCTATGATGAATAAAATAAGAAAAAATAAAACTTACAGAAATTCAGTTCATACTCAATCTGTACTTACTATAACTTCAAACGTTGTTTACGGTAAGAAAACTGGTAACACTCCATGTGGTAGAAGAGCTGGTGCTCCATTCGCTCCAGGGGCTAACCCAATGCACGGAAGAGATAACAGCGGAGCTTTAGCTTCATTAGCTTCTGTTGCTAAATTACCATATGAGCATTCTCAAGATGGTATATCTAATACATTCTCTATAGTACCTGGTGCTTTAGGAAAAGATATGGACGAAAGAGTTAACAACCTTTCAGCTATGATGGATGGATACTTCGGAGATGGAGCTCATCACTTAAAAGTTAACGTATTCGATAGAGCTACTTTAGAAGATGCTATGGAACATCCAGAAAAATATCCTCAATTAACTATAAGAGTTTCAGGATATGCTGTTAACTTCATCAAATTAACTAAAGAACAACAATTAGATGTTATAAACAGAACATTCCACGGAAAAATGGCTTAAGCTTAATTGATAAAACACAAGTAAAAAGACTAAATTCATTTTTAGTCTTTTTATTTTACCCTTTTTATTAAATTTTTATAAATAAAATATATTTTAATCGAAATAATAATTAAGAAACAAAAAAGTTAAGATATAAATGTTACTATTTTTATAGATTTATCTATAAAGTCAATCTATAACATCTTTTAAATTTTATATGTATATTCTTTATCTTTTTTGGTTTTGATAATTAGTTTTACGAGGTGCGATATGACTAAAGGAAGAATTCATTCAATAGAAACATTTGGTACAGTAGATGGACCTGGAATAAGAAGTGTCTTATTTTTCCAAGGATGTCCATTAAGATGTAAATACTGCCACAATAGAGATACATGGGATACAAAAGGCGGAACTGAATACACAGCTGATGAATTAATAAATAACGTAGCTAGATACTCTTCTTATTGGAAATCATCTGGTGGTGGAATAACAGCATCTGGTGGTGAAGCTACTTTACAATTAGATTTTCTTCTTGAATTATTTAAAAAAGCAAAAGAAAAAAATATTCATACTTGTTTAGATACATCAGGTTTTGTTGATATAGAAAAAATAGATAAGGTTCTTGATTATACTGACTTAGTATTACTTGATTTTAAACATATGGTAGAAGAAGAAGCTATCAACCTAACAGGTGTTGGTATTGAAAAAACTATAAAATTAGCAAAACATTTAGATGAAAGAAATATACCTATTTGGTTTAGACATGTTCTAGTTCCTGGTGTAACTGATAGTGAAGAAAATCTTTCAAAAATAGGTGAATTTGCTGCTACTTTAAATAATATAGATAGACTTGAAATACTACCTTACCACACTATGGGTGTTCACAAGTGGGAAAATATGGGTCTTACTTATGATTTAAAAGATGTAAGAGATGCTAATGATGAAGATGTTGCAAGAGCTGCTGAAATCATCGAAAGATACGGTGTTAAAGTTTTTAATAAGAAAAAATAATTAACTTTATAGATATTTCTATAAAATCTATTGAAGAAGTCTTAATTAATAAGACTTCTTTTTATTTTATAACTATATTACCTAACACTACTCCTAATAAACTCAAAATTAAATTTAATAGTATATTAAGTATGGCAAGTAATATATTTCCCTCCTTTATTAATACTATTGTCTCATAACTAAAAGTTGAAAAAGTCGTTAAACCTCCCATAATTCCTGTAGTTAAAAATAATTTTAATTGAGGTGATATAAAATTATTTTTTATAGTTAATTCCATAATAAGACCTATTAAAAATCCACCTAAAACATTTACTATTAGAGTTCCTAAGGGTATTTTAAATAAAAATCTCTTTGAAGTATATATTGATATTATATATCTAGCTATAGCACCTAAAAAACCACCACATCCTACACAAAATATATTAATCGTCATAATCACCTCTTAAAAATTAATTATTTATATATTTAATAACTATAAAAGAGTTACAATAAAAAAGGTCTTAGATATAATATTATCTAAAACCTTTTTTATTATCAATTTTTTAATTAAAATTCTATAACTTCTACTTCC
>JALFMW010000281.1 GCA_022782605.1 Clostridium sp.
TTCAATAATGGAAGCATTTATAAGTTTAATGTTAAAAGATGTAGTAGATAGCTACAATTTAACGGTACTTTGGATGTTTATAAATTCCTTTGTTCTTATTGGATGGTTTTATCATAAATCTAAGGATACCACCATGTTTATGTTTTTATTTATAGGCTTTTTACTTAGATTATTAATGATGATTTATGACAATAACGTAGCTTTATTACCTTTTAATACAACAGATGCAGGAAAGTTTCATCAGTTAGCTGTAGAAACATCTGAAGCATTACCAGAGCAAATGTTAGAATTCTTCACTGGATTTTATTCTCAAGTATTAGGTGTTATATATTATATTTTTGGACCGTATAAGTTTTTTGGACATTATTTAAATGTGGTTTTTGTAATGTTAGCAGCAACAAAGCTTATTGATATAGCAGATTTATTAGAATTTAAGGTGAAAAATGAAAAATTGTTAATTGCTTTATGGCTATTTATGCCTATACCTATGCTTATGAGTTATGCGCTATTAAGAGAAGCATCAATGTATTATTTTATAGTTCAATCCATTTACTTTTTCCTAAAATGGTTTGAAAAATATAATTATATATATGCAGTACTGGCCATACTAATGGGGCTTATAGGAGGAAAATATCATAGTGGAGATATGGTTGTTGTTGTGCCATATATTTATTATTTTATTTTTTATAGTCGAAAGAAAAAACAAATAAGCTTTAACATTATTAATAAATTAGTAATTATAGCTGGAATAGTAGGAGCATTATTATATTTGCAAGGTGCTGGTGATGAAATATATGGTAAAGCTACAGCGGATACAGGTGGAGGTTCAGCTTACTTAACCAATATAGAAATGGATAATCCTGTGGATTTAATGATTTGGGGACCGGTTAAGGAAATATTCTTATTATTTTCACCTATGCCATGGCTTGTAAGAGGAGTATTAGATTTAGAAACATTAATGTTTGACTCTACTATATTTGTTTTCGGTATGTATTTAATGGCACGGTATTTTAGAACCATGGAAAGTAAGGTCAAAGCTTTAGTTTTAGTATTGTTGCTTGGTGGTTTTGTTTTTGGACTTGGAAGTCTTAATACTGGTACAGCTATGAGACATAGAAATAAGTTTACTTCATTAGTATTAGTAAGCGGTATATATGTCATAGATAAAAATAAAAAAGTAGGCGATAATATTGAGAATTTTATCATGAATATTTTATATAAGTTTTAATTAAGGGGAATGAATAATGAAGAAAATATGCTTTTTAAGTGGAGATATGTCCAGAAGTGGAGGAACAGAAAGAGTATTAGCTATTATAGCCAATGAACTTTGCAAAAAGGAAGATTTATTTGAAATTCATATTTTAAGTACAGTAAATGAAAATATGACTTCATTTTTTCCACTGGATAAAAGAATAAAGCAAAGTAGAATTTTAAATGATAAAGCTTTAAATTTTAAAAAGCAATATTTTAAAGTAGTTAAGGGAATTAGAAATTATGTTAAGAAAAATAATATTGATGTTTTTATAGATGTGGAAGTAATAAGCAGTATTTTTTCTATTCCAGCTACAAGATTTACTAAAACTAAACACATAGCTTGGGAACATTTTAACTTTTATGAAAATAACGGATCCTCTTTAAGAGCTTTAGCAAGGAAGATAGATGGCAGGTTTTCAGATTATATAATCACACTTACTGAAGAAGATAAAAATAATTATTTAAATAACTTAAAAATTAAAGGCAAGATAGATTATATATATAATCCAATGGAAAGTGAAAAAAGTGGAAATTGCAATATAAATTCAAAGCAGATAGTAAGTGTTGGTAGACTTACATATCAAAAAGGCTTTGATATGCTTGTTGATGTGGCAAAGGATGTTTTAAATAAAAATCCAGATTATAAATGGCTTATATTAGGCGATGGTGAAGACAAAGAAAAACTTGAAAATAAGATTAAAGAATACAACTTAGAAGATAAATTAATTTTAAAAGGTAAGGTTTCAAATGTGGAAGATTACTATAAAAACAGTGCTTTATATGTAATGACTTCAAGGTTTGAAGGATTACCAATGACGCTTTTAGAAGCTAAAAATTTCAAATTACCTATAGTAAGCTTTGACTGTCAAACAGGACCAGCAGAAATTATAAGAAATAATATTAATGGATATTTAGTTAAAGCCAATGATACTAAAGAAATGACAAATAAAGTTAATAGTATATTAAAAAATAATAAAAAGTTAAAAGAATTTAGTGATAAGGCTGAACTTGATATAGATAAATTCAACTTAGATTCAATAACAAATAAGTGGACAAACATCTTATCAACTATTTAAGGGGAGAAATTATGGCAATAGCAATATATAGTAATGTTTTAGATAATGGCGGAATAAGTAAATTTGTATATAATATGCAAAATGCATTTGAAAAGAAAAATATAAAAAGTGAAATAGTAACTTTCAGTGCAGATACTATTTATGGAGATAATATAACCTTATTAAACTGTACTAATCATGGTAATAGAATTATAATGCTTAAAAATTTTATAAAAGAAAAAAATATTGATGCAATTATAACTAATACATGGTTTGAAGGAGCTATAGCTAAAGTGGCAGCCATTTTAAGTGGTAAAAAGGTAAAAGTAATTTCTGTTGTTCACATAAGACCTAACTTATGGGGATTTTCAAAAAATGATATTTTAAGAAAAAGTATGGCTAAGTTATCTTTAAAGATGTGTCATAAGGTGGTAGCAGTTTCAAATGAATTAAAAGAAGCCATGATAAAAGAAGGTTGGGTAAATGAGAAAAAAATTACTACTATATATAATCCAGTTATTTTTGATGAAATAAAAAATCATAAAAATAAATTTAGAGATATTGAAAATAAGAAAAATATAGATATTGCTGTAATAGGATGGATTCAACCAAGAAAAGCTCAAGACACCATTGTAAAAGCTTTTAGTCAAATTAAAGATAGAAGCTTTACACTAAATTTTATTGGTGGTGTAGAGGATGAAGCTTTTAATAATGAAGTAAAGACATTAATTGAAAAAAATAATCTTCAAGGAAAAGTTAAATTTTGGGGTCCAAGAAA
>JALFMW010000282.1 GCA_022782605.1 Clostridium sp.
AGATATACTATACAATTACTTAGATCCAAGAATTAGAATAGGTAAGGATGTATGGTGATATCATGGAAAAATCAGTAGTTAGACAGAATTTAAAAAGTAGGAATTATTTTAAAAATACTTTAGATAAGTTAAAAAATCTAAATAAAACAAAGATAAAATTAAATATTTTATTAGTTATAGTAGGAATTTTATTTTTAATTGCATTATTGGGAGAATATATAGTACCAAATGATCCTTATGTACAGGATTTATCAAATGCTTTGAGTCCTCCTAGCAAGGAGTTTATATTTGGTACAGATAGATACGGAAGATGCATGTTTTCTAGAGTTATTGTGGGAGCAAAAACAACCATGTTCTCAGCACTTGGCTTAGTAGCAATTATAGCTACTTTTGGTACGATAATTGGAACAATTTGTGGTTATATTGGTGGAAAACTTGATGAATTTGTAATGAGGATTTCAGATATTTTCTTAGCATTTCCAGGAATGGTCTTTGCCATAGCAGTGGCAGGAGTACTTGGAGGGGGAATAGTTAATGCAGTTATTTCTTTATCATTAATTTCTTGGCCGAAATTTTCACGTCTTGCAAGAGGACAAGTTTTAACTATGAAAAACTCTGCATATATACAAGCAGCAAAGTTAAGTGGATGTTCACATATGAAGATAATATTTAAACATATTTTCCCTAATATTTTAGGAACTATAATAGTAACTGCCACGCTTGATATTGGAGTTATGATGATGGAACTTGCAGGATTATCATTTTTAGGACTGGGGGCAATGCCTCCAACAGCTGAATGGGGTTCAATGATGAGTAATGGAAGAAGTATGATTCAATCATCTCCTTGGGTAATATTTGCTCCAGGACTTGCAATATTTATCACAGTAATTATTTTTAATTTATTAGGTGATACAGTAAGAGATTATTTAGATGTAAATAATAAGTAGAATAAGGGATAATAGGGGGAGAAAAAATGAAAATTAACAAAAAATTAATTAGCTTAGTTTTAGCAGGAGTAATAAGTTCAGGCTTTTTAGTTGGATGTAGTTCAACATCTGATAAAGACGAATCAAATAGTGGTAAAGAAAAGACATTTGTTTATGGAACAAGTGCTTATAATCCAAGTTTAGCAGGAATAAATCCTCATAAAGGGTATTTAGGATGGGCAGCAATAAGATATGGTGTGGCAGAAACATTATTTAAATTTAATGATAAGATGGAACTTGAGCCATGGCTTGCCACAGATTATGAAATATTAGATGATTATACAATGAAAATAAATCTAAGAGATGATGTTACTTTCTCAAATGGAAATAAAATGACAGGAGATGCTGTAAAAGCTTGTATTGAAAGTTTAGTAAGACTTCATGATAGAGCACCATCAGATTTAGCAATAGTGTCAGTAGATGCAGATGGACAAAGCGTGACTATAAAATCAGAAAATAAAGTAGTTAATTTATTAAACTATTTATCAGATCCTTATGCAGTGATTATAGATGTATCTGACTTTGATGAAGCAGGAGATACATGTATAGGTACAGGTCCATTTATAGCAAAAAGTGTTACAGGTGAAGAAATAAAATTAGATAAAAATGAAAACTACTGGGGTGGAGAAGTAAAACTTGATAAAGTAGTTGTAAAAAGTATCACTGATGGTGACACTATGACAATGGCCCTACAAAATGGAGAAATAGACGCAACTCAAGGTCTTCCTTATTCAAGTTTAGATTTGTTTAGAGAAAATGATGAGTACAAAATAAGCTCTGCAAATACTTCAAGAGTTTATCAAATGGCATATAACTATGAAAACAAAGATTTACAAAATAAAAAAGTAAGACAAGCTATAGCAAAAGCTATAAACAAAGAAGATTTTACGAAAACATTATTAAATAATAACGGTACTCCAGCAGTAGGCGCATTTCCTTCAAACTTCTCCTTTGGAAATGAAGCAGTTACAGCTGACACATTTGATTTAGATGAAGCTAAAAAATTATTAAAAGAAGCTGGTTATGAAGATAGTGACAATGATGGATATGTGGATAAAGATGGCAAAAACTTAACTCTTCGCTGGTTAACTTACCCATCTCGTATGGAACTACCTTTACTTGCTGAATCAGCTCAAGCATCTTTAAAAGAAATTGGTATAAAAGTAGATGTAAATAACACTGAAAATACTCAAGATTATTTAAATAAAGGTGATTATGATATATATGCAAGTGCCTTTGTTACAGCTCCAACAGGTGATCCTCAATACTATATAACTGCTCATTTAGTAGATGGTGCAGCTAATAATTTCGGACATTATCATAATGATGAAGTTGAAGCATTAACAAAAGAACTAAGAAATGAATTTGATACTAAGAAAAGATCGGATCTTGCAGTTAAAATACAACAAGAAGTTTTAAATGACTGTGGATATACTTATGCTTCACATTTAAAAATGTCTTTTGTTATGAAAAAGAATATTACCGGATTTGAGGCTCATCCATCAGATTTCTATGAAATAACGGCAGATACAGATATTGAGTAAAAAATTAGTAAAACAAAAGAGGGGTATTTATGAAACCAATTCTTGAAACAAAGAATTTATGTGTAAGTTATGGTAATACGAAAATACTAGAAGATATAAATATAAGTGTTAATCGAGGTGAAATTCTCGCAATAGTTGGAGAGTCTGGTTGTGGTAAGAGTACTTTATTAAAGTCTTTAATAAGGTTACTGCCTTCCAATGCCAAAATAGAAAAGGGTGAAATAGACTACCAAAATAGAGATTTACTTAAACTATCTAATGAAGAATTAAGAAAAATTAGAGGAAAAGAAATTTCAATGGTATTTCAAAATAGTGGAGCATCCTTATGTCCCATTAGAACCATTGAAAAACAGTTTATAGAAGCTCTGCAGTCTCATGAAGATTTAAGTAAAGAAGAAATAAGGAAATTAATTGAGGATATATTTTCGAAAATTAATTTGAAAGATGTGGATAGAATTTTAAAAAGTTATCCATTTGAATTATCTGGAGGAATGAATCAAAGGGTTGGTATTGCCCTTGCCATGTTAAGTAAACCTTCTTTAATTTTAGCCGATGAGCCAACAAGTGCTCTAGATGTTACTGCTCAAGCTCAAGTAGTAAAAACTCTTATGAAACTTAGAGATAGCTTTAAAACTAGTATAATAATAATAACTCATAATATGGGAGTAGTGTCTTTCATGGTAGATAAAGTTGCAGTTATGTATGGAGGCAAAATAGTTGAATATGGAAGGAAGAAGGATATTATCCATAATCCACTTCATCCTTATACACAAATGTTAATCAAATCTACACCTAGTATGAAGCCTAGCAAACTATTAGGAATACCAGGCAATCCTCCATCTTTTGAAGAAGAGAGGAAAGGATGTGCTTTTGCAAGTAGATGCAATAAAGCTTTTGAAAAATGTTTTATTGAAGAACCTTTACCTTCTAATTGTAAAAGTTCTATAGTTAGCTGTCATTTATATAAAGAAGTAATTGCAGAGGAGATTATAGTTTAGTGGACATATTAAAAGTTGAGAATCTTAAAAAAGTATATATAAAAGATAAGAATGAATTTACTGCTGTAAATAATGTTGATTTAAATATTAAAGAGGGTGAATGTGTAGGTTTAGTTGGAGAATCTGGATGCGGTAAGAGTTCCATTGCAAGGATGATAACTAATCTAGAAAGACATAGTGGAGGAGATATATTTATAAATGGTATAAATATGCAAGAATTTAATAAGAAAAAAGAGTTATATAAACAAGTTCAAATGATTTTTCAAAATCCCCTTGATTCATTTAATCCAAGGATAAAACTTGGAAATTCAATTGGGGAGATAAAAGTTAATTTAGGATATAATAAGAGAGAAATAAAAAAAGAAGTAATTGAACTACTTGAAAAGGTTGGTTTAAGTGAGGATTATTACTATAGATATCCTAAGGAAGTTAGTGGAGGACAATGTCAAAGGGCTGCAATAGCCAGAGCTTTATTAATTAAACCAAAGCTTTTAATTTGTGATGAGCCAACTAGTGCCTTAGACGTATCTGTTCAAGGACAAATAATAAATCTCCTAAATGACATAAAAGAAAAAACTAAAACAAGTTTTTTATTTATATCACATGACTTAGCTTTAGTACAAAACTTCTGTGATAAAATATATGTTATGTATGAAGGGGAAATAGTAGAAAAAGGAACTAGAGATCAGATTATTAATTTTCCTACTCATCCTTACACTAAACTATTGTTATCTTCTAATTTTTCTATTTATGAAGATGATGAATACTTCATGGAAGAGTTTGATAAGTTTGATATGAATACAGAAATTATATATGATGGATGCAAGTTTTATGGAAGATGTCCTTTTAGAAGTGAGATATGCAAAGAAAAGGAAACAAAACTTAAAGAAATAATTGATGGACATTTTACATCATGTCATATGGTATAAATATAAATTTAATAAGTTAAATTTAAGTATAAAGTACCTAAAAGAAAAATAATTCTTCTAGGTACTTTTATAATATAAAGAGATTTATACTTATTTGACTATACTATATAATCTTTTATATATCCGTAGTATTCATAATTATCAAACATTGGAATAGTAGAATCAAATTTTACATAAATAGGTGTATAAATTAACTGAGAATATGATTCAAATAAATCTCTATCTCCGAAAAATACTGCTTGAAGAGCAGACTCTAAATGAGATTTAAAAATCATATATCTTTTATATGCATTAGTAAAATTATAATCACCTACATGGGCATAAAAAATCAATCTATAGAAGTTATCATCTGACATAATCCATTTTCCTAAAATTTCATCTCTCATATCTTCATTAATAGCAGAATAATTATACTGGCTACCAATATCTAAGAACATCATACCCGTTTCATCAGAATGTGTAAGAGTATATTTTCTATTTTCTACAGGTCCATCAGGTGTCATGGGAGATATAAAGGTAGTTTCAAGTTTATCAGAACTAAAGCTCATATTTTCACCAACTTTCAAATTTTGTATTAATTTATAATATAAGAAGTTAGTTTTAGATGTTACTTTTGAGAATACTTATATTAAATAGGTGTAAGTGAATAAAATAAGAATACTAGATATAAGTAAGAGAAAACTATATACTTAAATGATTAATCAATATGAAACATGGACATAATTTAACAAATAAGTGTATAATATAAGTTGACTAAATTTAAAGGAGCAATACATGAAAACATTTAACGAATTAGGACTAAATGAAAAATTAGTAAAAGGATTATCAAAGAAAAATATAACGAAGCCAACTAAGGTACAATCATTAACAATAGAAAAAATACTAGATCACAAAGATATATTAGTAAATAGTGAAACTGGTAGTGGAAAAACTTTAGCATATTTATTACCAATGTTTGAAAAGATAAACACTGATAAAAAAGATCCACAAGTTTTAATACTTGCACCAACTCATGAGCTTGTAATGCAAATAGCTAATGAAGCAAAATCTTTAGCAGAAAACTCAGGAATTCCTGTAAATACTTTTGCTATTATGGGAGAAATAAATATACAAAAGCAAATTAAAAATATCAAAACTGTAAAACCTCATATAGTTGTGGGAACTGCGGGTAGAGTTCTTGATTTAATTCAACAAAGAAAATTAAAAGTTCATGAAGTTAAAACTATAGTACTTGATGAAGTAGATAGTTTAGTAACTAGAAAAGGTGAAGCTATTGTAGAAAAAATCATTAAAACTACTTTAAGAGACAGACAACTTCTAGGATTTACAGCAAGTTTAGATGAAAAGTCTGAAAGTTTCTGTGATTATATGATGAAGGATATGGAAATAATTAAAGCAACTGATAATTCAGTGATAAATCCAAATATAACTCATTTATATATCTACGGAGATAGAAGAGAAAAATTCACAAACCTTAGAAAAGCTTTAGCATCTGCAAAACCTAAAAGATCAATAGTTTTCGTAAATGATGAAGTTAGTATCGAGGTTATCAATGAAAAACTTAATTATCATAAATATAAATCAGTATGCATTTCAGGGAAAATGAGTAAAGAAGCTAGAAAAAATGCTATGACTGCTTTTAGAAGTGGTAAAGCAAATATTTTAGTTTCTTCAGATTTATCTGCTAGAGGACTTGATATACCAGATGTAAGTCACGTATTCAATCTAGATTTCCCACTTAGCAAAAACGAGTACCTTCACAGATGTGGTAGAAGTGCTAGAGGAAATAAAAAAGGAACAGCTATATCTATAGTGACTAATCAAAATCTAGGAACTATTAGAGATTATAAAAG
>JALFMW010000288.1 GCA_022782605.1 Clostridium sp.
CTTTGTAATTACTTCCAATCTGTTGGAATGGAAAAGCCATCAATATTAATTTCTATTATAAGAGGATTTTTACTTAATATAATACTTGTGTTAAGTTTACCGATGATATTAGGTGGATACAGTCTATGGATGATAGTACCAATAACAGAAATTATAACTTTACTAGGAATAGTAAAGTATACTAAAAAGTCTAATGTTAAAATATTAGATAAAATTGCAATATAGTAATTTTTATTTTAATTAATATGTGAAGGGGAAAATTATAATAGATGAGAGAAACTAAATGAAAGGATAAAAAGATGGAAATAAGTAAACTAGGTGAAGTCTTAAGATCTTATACAGATAAATTAAAATATAATAGTGGGTTTGCTGCATTTAAAAGAAATTATGTTAGCAATGATTATGTGAATATAAGAGGAAATGAAGTAACTTTTTATGGAACAGTATTTGATGAACATCATAGAAGAAGTTATACAGCTATGATAAATATCAATACTGACAAAAGGACAATTTCTAATGTAAGTTGTGACTGTCAAAATGTATTTAATAACAAAGGACCTGTAGTTTGTCCTCATATAGTGTCAACAGTGCTTATGGGAATAAAAAAATTAAGAGATAAAACAAAAGAAGAGTTTTCTGAAGGTGATGTTGTTTTAAATCCTTCTGTAATATTTGATATTAGTCAATCAAGAAATGGAAGCTTAGGAGGTAACTTAAGTATTGATGGTATTGATAAAAAAGAATATGAAAATATATTTCAATCTTATAGAGATAATTATAAATACCATCTTATGCCAGATGGCAGTTATATAGATTTAAAAAATAATGATTTAGAGAAAATATTTCAGTTAATAGATGTACTAGGAATCTATGGCGATTTTAATAAAATAAAAATACCAGAAAGTAAGGCTATTTTTCTAGAAAAATTTTTAGATGATGAAAGTCTAAGTTTTATTAGTGGTAAAAAATATATAGATAATGTAATTAAAAAATATAATAAACTTGATAAAAATATAAAAGTACCTGAAAATTTAAAGGCAACTCTTAGAGATTATCAAGTAGAAGGTTTTGAATTTTTTAATACTTTAGCAAATTACAGCTTTGGTGGAATATTAGCAGATGAAATGGGACTTGGTAAAACAGTACAGACTTTAGCTTTTTTACTTTCACAAAAAGATAAAAAAAGTATAGTAATAACTCCTACATCATTAATTTTTAACTGGAAAAGTGAATTTGAAAAATTTACACCAGATATTAAACTTGGCATAGCTTATGGTACTAAAGCAAATAGACATAAAATACTAGAAAATTATAAAGATTATGATGTGATACTAACTAGTTATGGAACTTATAAAAATGATATGGAAAAATATGAAGACTTAGAGTTTGACTACTGTATAATAGATGAAGCTCAAAACATAAAAAATCCAGACTCAATTATTACAAAAGCTATTAAAACAGTTAATGCTAGAGTGAAATTCGCTTTAACAGGAACTCCAGTTGAGAATAATCTTATGGAGCTTTGGTCCATATTTGATTTTGTAATGCCGGGGTATTTATATAATAAACATAAGTTTGAAAAAATATTTGCAAATAATGAAAAAAATTATTCACAGTTAAAGAATTTAATTAAACCATTTATGCTTAGAAGAACTAAAAAAGAGGTTATTGATGAATTGCCAGAAAAAATAGAACAAAAATTTTATGTTGAATTGGAAAAAGAGCATAAAAGAGCATATAGAAGCTTTGTTAATTTAATAAAAAGAAGAATATTAGAAAATAATGAAGATAATATGACTGTATTTTCATATTTAACTAAACTTAGACAACTTAGTATAGCACCAGAAGTAATAGTTAAAAATTACAATGGAAAAAATTCTAAGTTAGAAATGCTGATTAACATTTTGAAGCAAGAGAATAAAAGAAAGATTTTAATTTTTTCTCAGTTTACAAAAGTTCTTAATATTATAGGAGAAAGATTACAAGAAGAAAATATTTCTTATTTATATTTAGATGGAAAAACTGAACCGAAGGAAAGAGTAAAATTAGTAGATAAATTTAATAATAGTGGTGAAAGTCGTGTGTTTTTAATTTCATTAAAAGCAGGTGGAACAGGACTTAATTTAACCAGTGCATCCATGGTAATTCATTTTGATCCATGGTTTAATCCAGCAGTTGAAAATCAAGCAAGTGATAGAGCTCATAGAATAGGTCAAAAAAATGTTGTAAATATCATAAAATTAATATCAAAGGACACTGTTGAAGAAAAAGTAATAGCAATGCAAGAAAATAAAAAAGAACTTATAGAGGATATTATAAATTCTAATCTAGAAAGCAGTACGGCTTTAAAAAAATTATCTAGAGATGAAATTATTGATTTGTTTGCTAATATATAGAACTACAGAATTGATAGAAATATTCTCTGAAGGTGTCAAAAAATAATCTCTAACATACAATTATTATTGAAATAGTATTTTTACTTTATGTCAATAGGGGGATGAAATTTATGATTATTAGAAATGATAAGGATGTTTCTTATGTAAGGGTGTTTCATGCATCACCAAATGCACCAGCAGTAGATATTTATGTAAATGGATCTCTTGTATTTGAAAACTTATCGTATAAAGAGTTTACAGAATATGTTCCGCTTCCAATGGGAGAATATAATGTGCAAGTTTATCCAACTGGTCAAACAGGTACACCTACTCTTACACAAAATATTAGTGTACCAAAACAAGAGATTATAACTGTAGCTGCAGCAGGAAATCTTGAAGATCTTCAACTGGTACCGTATATAGAAGGAAATGCAGAGGATTTACAAGTAAATAAAAGTAGAGTAAGAGTAATACATCTCTCACCAGATGCACCAAATGTGGATGTATCACTAGATGGAAATGTAGAATTTGAAGATGTAGGATTTTTAGATGCAACAGATTATACTCAACTACCATCTAAAACTTATAATATGACAGTTGAATTGGCTGATACACAAGATGTAGTATTAACATTAATGCCAGAGTTTAAAAGTCAAAAGGTATATACAATTTATGTGATTGGAAATCCACCAGATTTATCATCAATACAATCTTTAGATGGAAGTACATTTGTAAGATTTAAATAGTTAAGTAAAAGTAGGAGATATATTTCTTCTACTTTTTTTATAGAATATAATTGTCATTTAATTAATTGAAATATAAACTAAATACGATTATAATTACAATATAATTAGAAAAGAAACATATTATATATGAAAAAAGGGGGGCTAAATATATGGCACAGTATGAAATATATACAGATGCTACGATTGATTTACCACCAGAAATAGTAGAGGATATTGGTATAAAGGTTATTCCTATGGATTTTGAAATGAATGGGAAAGCTTACTCTCATTATCCGGATGAAAGAGAGTTAGATAGTAAAAAATTTTATAAGTTGCTACAAGAAGGAGAAATGGTAACAACTACACAAATTACTCCATCTAGATTTGTAGAATATTTTACACCAACATTAGAAAAAGGAAAAGATATACTATATATTGGTTTTTCTTCGGGTTTGAGTGGAACATATGGCTCATCAAAAGTAGCTATACAAAGTTTAAAAGAGAAGTATCCAGATAGAACAATTATGTCGGTGGATTCTTTATGTGCATCTTCGGGGGAAGGTCTTTTAGTTTATTTAGCATCAAAGGAAAAGGAAAAAGGAAAATCTCTAGAGGAATTATATAATTGGGTAGAAGAAAACAGATTAAATATATGTCACTGGTATAAGGTTGATGATTTATTTCATTTAAAAAGAGGTGGAAGGATTAGTTCTGTTGCAGCAACATTTGGAACAGCATTAAATATAAAGCCATTAATGAATATGAATAATAGTGGAAAATTACAATTGGTTGAGAAGCTTAGGGGGACAAAAACTTGTAACCATCATATGATTAATAAACTTAAAGAAAGTTATTTACCTGATAAATATGACACAATAATAATATCTCATGCTGATTGTGAAGATGAGGCACTAGTATTAGAAAAAATGCTAAAAAAAGAATGTGAGGCTGGAGAAATAATTCATTCTAAAATAGGTCCTGTAATTGGAGCACATAGCGGAAAAGGTACTTTATTAATTAATTTTTATGGTAAACAAAGAGGATGATATAAATAAAAAACTATTTCTGTTATATTAAGTTTTTGAAATAGCCTTTTATTTATCACAAAATATTGTAGTAAATAATATATATATAAGGGGAAATTAAACCTTATGGTGGTGATATATATGAAATCTTGCAGAATCCAAGCGCTAATTGAAGAATTATTAATGGATTGGGATAAGTTAAATTTAGCAGCGAAACTACTAGTATATATTGGTTTTTTCCTAATATTTGCTACAGTATTTATTTCTATATATAAATCACAAAATATTAGTTTATATAGAAATATTGAAGTGATTTTTAGAACATCACTTGCATCTGTATTTGGATTTTTACTAAGTTCAAGCACTAAATGTACATCTCAAAAAGATAGAGATAAGATTTTAGAAAAAATGGCTATCAGTGTTGATAAAGAAAAGGCTATAACTGAAGAATGCAAAGTAAAAAAAGAAACTTATCATTATTATGGAGAAGGAAATACTGTTCAAGTAATGGTAGCCTTATTAATATCAATTATATCTGCCTTAGTAATGTTGGGAGCGTATACTTTTGGATTTGTAAATGATCTTTTGATAATATATCAATTCAGGGACTTAATGTGCACATCACTAGGATTTTTACTTGGTGAAGCAAAAATAAAATCTAAAAGTTAATATATATAATATAGCCGCAGTATAAAATACTATTTTATACTGTGGTTTTTTAATTAATATAGAAAGTATATAAATTAATTGATTAAAAAAGGTTTTCTGAGCGAGTATGATAATAAAGAAGATATTAAAGAAATTTGTGAAAAAATAAAGTTTATAATGAAAGTAATATGAACTAAATTCGAAGAGTTATATCATTTATTTATTATACTAATTACTTCTAATATAGATTTTATTTATACATATGCAAAATTAATAGCTTGAAATAGCTATAATATATAAGTTTGGAAATCTAATTTTAAAATGAGAGGATTTTAAGGATATAATACTGTGAATTGTTGATAAAATTGGAATTCACAAAATTCATGATTTATCCTTTTATTTCGCTAACACATTGTTTTGTTGATATGTTATTCTAATAACAGGTGAGAAAATGATTTCACATAGGCCCAAGGGCCTACATAAAAAATGATAATAAATAAAGTACAAAATAAATAGGGATGGAAGGAATATAATTATGAGTACAACAAATAAAAAAATACAAAAAGGATGGATGATATTAGTAGTTTGTATGCTAATACAAGCAATACCATATTGTATAGCAGCAAATATACAACCATTATTCATAAGTTCAGTAATAGCAGAACACGGATTTAGTTTAACTGGATTTTCATTAATATTTACTATAGGAAGTATAGTATCAGC
>JALFMW010000322.1 GCA_022782605.1 Clostridium sp.
CTATGAATAAATCAAAGGATTCTGTGGTTTATGATAGTTTAAAGAACATGTTTAATGATGATAAATTAGTTGAACTATCTAAAGGTGATAAAAAAAATAATATAGATACTAGCAATGTTTTAAGCTTAAAAAGAGAAGAGCGAAGAAAGAAAAGAGACGATTTATTTTAATTAATATAGCAGAGTAAAATCTAAGGCGGAGAGGGGATATTAAAGTTGAAGATTTTGATAGCAGAAGACGATAAAAATATTAGCAATATAATTTCAGAGAGCATAAAAGAATTTGAAAAAGATATAGATATTGTAGTTTTTGAAGAAGCACAAAAAGCATTAGAGCATGCAACAAGTAATGCCATTGATATATTTATTTTAGACATACAATTAAAAGACTATAAAGGAACACATTTAGCAAAACAATTAAGGGAAATAAACAGATATAAATATAGCCCAATTGTTTTTGTTACAGCTCTTGCAAGTGAGGAACTTTTAGCTTATAGAGAGCTAAAATGTTATAGCTTTTTAATAAAACCATTTACTAAAAGTGAGATAAACGTTGTTCTTGATGATGTTATTGGGTACAAAAAACAACTAAAAAGTGTTTCTAAAATAATAAGAATAGAACAAAAATCCTTTGTTTTTGAATATAACTTAGAAAATATTATTTATATTGAATCTTTCGGAAAAAAACTAGAACTTAATTTATGTAATGAAAATAAGGATACTAAAGAAATGATATCAGGATATTCATTAAAAAAACTTTTAGAGATGATTAATGACTCTAAATTTATCCAATGTCACAAAAGTTATATATTAAATACAAATTATATAGAAAAAATAGACAAGGCAAATAATTTAATATATTTAAGAAATAATATGGGAACTATTCCTATAGGAAAGAAGTTTTTAGATGGAGTATATTAAACTAATTTCGCAAACACTACTTGATAGTAGTGCTATGTTCTTATTATGTAATTATCTATCTAACAAAAGAATAGAAAAATCTAATAAAAACTTATCTTGGATTATATTTATTAATCTAGTGTATATATTTTCTAGATGGAGTGTATTAGTTACAGATAATTATATCCAGCCAACGGTGGACTTTATAGGATTTGATATATTACCTGTTAACTCTTTATATGGAACATTTCTTTTATGTATATTTTTAATGATAGCAAATAGTATATATCTAAAGATGGAAAATAGCCAAGCATTTTTTGCAACTATAGCTTCTATTATAATATGGATTTTTATAAGAATACTTGCAGTAGTTCCATTTAAATTAATAAGTGTTCAAAATATTAATATATATGAATATGGATATAGAATAGTTACATTACTTTTAATATTAATTTTTGTTTTGAAATTACCGTTATATAAATTTAAAGAGTATTTAAAGAATAACAGTTATATAACTAAATTAATACTACTAAATTCACTGATAGCATTATTAGTATTAGTTTGGAGCTTTAAATTTGATGTAGATATTCTTATAAAAAATTTAGCTATAGTAGTATTTGTGTTTTTTATGTTGTTAGTTATTAATATATGGTCAATAGTTTCTCAGCGAAATGTTATAAATCAGCAAAAACGTGTAGAGGTTATGGAACAATATATTCCTGTAATCGATGATTTAATGTCTGAAGTTAGAGCTAGGCAACATGAGTTTAATAACAAACTTTTAGCTATTTATAGTATATTAGAAACGGCAGATACTTTAGATGATGCTAAGTTAAAAGTTGGAACATATAGTAAAGATGTATTGATGGATGATAGTATTAAGGAGTTATTTATATGTGACAATAAAGTTATCTCAGGGTTTATTTATTCTAAAATAAAATTAGCCAATTTAAAAAATATAAACATCGAACTTAATATCTGTGCATCTCTAAAAAAGATATACACAGAAGAATATGAAATAGTAGAAATTTTAGGAATTCTTATTGATAATGCTATAGAAGCAAGTAAAAGTGGTGACACAATATTTATAAAGATGAATAAAATAGATGACAAACTTGAAGTTACTGTGTGTAATCCACACCCTCAACTTTCTAATACAGAGTTTATGGAATTATTTGAGAAAGGATATTCTACAAAAGATAATGGAAGTAAACACAGAGGATATGGTTTATACAATGTAAAGTTAATTACTGAAAAATGTAGAGGAAAAATTATATTTAAAAATACGAGTATAGATAATGTTAATTACTTAAATATAGGTGTTTTAATACCTTAAATAAATTCATAAACGGTGACTTTAGAGGAATGAAAAAATATTTATGCCTTTAAAGTCATTACTTATTTCTAAAGAATTGTAATAGCAATTTATTTATCATATACTACACTCATAACTTAAACATTAATAATAGGAGGACGAAAAAATTGTATTCGTTAATTAAACTAGAATGGAAAAAGGTAAAAAAGCCAGTATTTTTAGCTACAATTCTGGCAACTATTTTTATAGGTGTTATGACTTGTACATTATATAAAAACTATTCGCTAGAAGTTGATTTAGAGGCATGGGAAATAGCAACAGAATTTATATCAATGTTATTTCCGCTTATAGTAGTTATACCAAGTTGTTGGACAATTTATTATGAAAGAAAGAATAAGTTTTTATTATACACTCTACCGAGGGTATCAAAGAAAAAGTACTTACTATCGAAGTGGATAGTTGTTGCATTAAGTTCGGCGACTATTATGTTTGTATCAATGTTTATTGGAGCATTAATTGCATTATATATAAAGCCAGAAATAGTGCCGTATATAGGAACTTATGATATGATAACTAATGAACCGATACTTATTCAAGATAGACATATATTAGGTAATTTATTTGTTAACCAACCACTTATGTATAGCTTTTTGATTAGTATTTGGAGAAGTTTAATAGCAATAATAATAGCAACTATGGGATTTGTACTATCTCTTTATATTGATAATATATTTATAATACTAACAGGTCCTTTCATTTATACTATTTTAGAGAGCTTTATACTGTCAGTGCTTAGAGTACCACAATATAGGTTAGTAACATCTTTTGACCCAACTATATTGGATGAAAAAATGATTACTGTATTTTCTATGATTGCAGGTCCTATGATAGCTATATTATTCATAGGCTTAATAGTTGTTTTCAACTCAAAGATAAAAAAGACTTTGATATATAAGGTATAGGTATCATTATGAAAACATTGATAAAACTTGAGCTAAATAAATTAATTTCGAATAAACTTTTATTTTTGTTATTTGGGTTAACTATATTTAGCATGGATGAAAGAATTACTCAAACTTTATCATCACAACAATTTATATTATATATTTTTACAGAGCACTACTATTTGACCTATCTTATGATGCCAATTTTCATGTTGTCAACATATAGCAGTCTGGGTGATGATATGGAGTATATTTTGATAAGAAGTACATCTTATTGGAATTATTTCAAAGGTAAATTGGCTGTATGTGGAATATTTTCATTTATGTTTGTAATAGCTCAGTTTGTGGTAGCATTTATAATGTCAATAGGTCTAAGAAGTGATAATAGCTTTAATGTACCAAATAATCCAAGTTATGAATTATTTGGATACTATTCACAACACTTTAGCAGTGTAACACAAGCTATTTTTATAAATTGTATATATATGATAGCAGGATTATTTATAGTATCTATTGCATTCTTTACTATAAATAACTTCTTTAGTAAAAAGGTTTCAACTAAAATCATAATAATAGCATATATTCTAATGATATTTGGTTTAAAGATTGATAAAGTAAATAACTTACCTATAGTTTTTATTGATAATTATATAATTTTTCATAGAAACTTTGGCTATGACTTAAAATTATTTATAAATATATTAACTATGACGACAGTACTTATAGTTGTTTGTATATTAAATAAAAAATATTGGAATAAAAAGTTAAAAATTAAAGATATAAGGAAAAATAAGATAGAAGCAGATAGTTATTATAAAAGACTTCTATTTTCAAGATATAATATAGTTATGATATGTAGTGTATTAATATTAATGTCTTTTTGGGGGCTTCTGAAAGGTAATAGCTCTTTTGAATCAATGAACGATTATTTAGTAAATCTATTTGTAGGACATCCAGTCAATGATATTCGAATTATTGAATTCTTAGAAATGTTAGTTTTAAATACAACTCCAATATATATAATAGCTATATTTCTAGAACAAGAAAGTAGTGAGAGGAGTTTATTTGTAAACATAAGATTTGGAAAAGGGATAAAATGGATGAATTCTATTTTAAAGACTTCAATGCTATTTGTAGTTAGTTATGTATTATTAAATATAGCTATTCCGATTGCAATTGGTATTTTTAATGGCATACCAGTTACAGGTGAAGTAGTAGAGTTAGTGACTAGTATTTTCATAACTAAATCTTTAGATTTAAGTTTACAGGTATTAGTATTAATTTCAATGTATAGCTTAAGTAAAAATATAACATTATCATTTTTAAGTTTACTATTATTTAATGCTTTATGTTTTTTACCGTTTAAGTGGTGTTTATACTTACCATTTGGAATGTCAAGCTTATCACGATTTAAATATATAATTGGAGATTATGGATTAGAGTTGCTTCCTGTAATTGTAGAATTATTAACATTTGTTTTATTAAACTTTATTTTTATAGGAAAGTATGCTTATAAAAAAATATTAATTGATTAGAAAGGTTGAACACATTATGGAAACTGTAATAAAGTTAGATAGAATTTCAAAAGAATATGATGGAATAAATATTTTAAATAATATAAATCTAGATATAAAAAAAGGTAGTACTGTAGGTATTGTAGGAGCAAATGGTAGTGGAAAATCTGTTCTATTTAAATTAATATGTGGATTTACCTCACCTGATAGTGGGGAGGTTTATATAAGGAATGAAAAATTAGGAGATAAAGTTGATTTCCCCAAAAATGTAGGTGTATTTATTAATGAACCTGGATATATCAGTATGTATAGTGGACTAGACAACTTAAAGTTCCTAGCTGGAATTAATAATAAGATTAGTAATGATAAAATAATACAAACTATGGAAAGAGTTGGATTAAATCCTAATAATAAAGCTAAGGTTAGTAATTATTCATTAGGGATGAAACAAAAACTTGGTATAGCTCAAGCTATTATGGAAGACCAAGATATACTTATTTTAGATGAACCATTTAATGCTCTTGATTATAAAACATATCAAGATATAAAAGAAATAATAAAAGAGCTTCAAAAAGAAGGACGCACTATTCTCCTAACTAGTCATAATTTTGAAGACATAGAACAACTTTGTGATAATATATATGTTATTGATAATGGTAACTTAAAAATCATTGACGAAGAAAGTATAAATATATACAAAAAAAGATAAATAGAAATTGTATTAAAATAGGAGTGGATATAATGAGCAATAAAAAATATGATGAAATGAAGATACCTAAGAGTATAGATGATATTATTTACAAAGCTATAAAAAAAGTACAATATGAATCTAAATATCTATTAAGTAATGAAGAAGTAATTCCTAAAATAGTTAGAGATAAAAAAGAAATTGCTATTAAAATAATAAGGGAGATTAATACCAAAGAAAACAAATTCTAAGGATAATTAATTAAGTAAAAAGACAGATAACTATAAAGTATCTGTCTTTTTACTTATAATATACAATTTATATTAATTACTTGGTTGGTTTTGAGTATTTTCACTATCTAGAGAATTCAAAGTATCATTATTATTTGAATCATTTAAGTTTTCAGATAGATTTTCAACAGGTGTATCTGAAGTTGATGAAGAGTCAGGTTGAACATTTTCATCAACAGTAGAATTTTGTTCTAATGAGTCAATAGAGCTATCTCCAGAAGAATCACTATTAGATTCTTCAGTTGATGGAGTAGTTGTATTATTATTTTCTACATTGTTAGACTCATCATTTTTAAATAATCC
>JALFMW010000388.1 GCA_022782605.1 Clostridium sp.
TCCTAGGAAGAAAGGCGCAGAACGCGAAGGTGGACATTTAAAAAAGTTGTTCTGCTTAAAGTGTCAAAAAGAAGTTAATCATGTAGAATGTAAAGGTTCTTATACTTATAATAATTTTCTATTTGAATTTGAAAATCATAATTTTGATGAAAATGGTAATCGTATAAGAACATATGGTCAATTAAAGGAGTTGGTTTATAATGGCAAAAAATAAAACATTATATGTAATGGTTGGCATCCCAGGATCTGGAAAATCGACATTTATCAACACTCATTGTCAGAGTGATTGGAAAATTGTATCTAGAGATCAAGTTCGTTTTTCTATTGTTAGAGAAGACGAAGAGTATTTTTCTAAGGAGAAAAAGGTTTTTAAGACTTTTATTGAAGAGATTATAAGAGGACTTAAAGATTATGAAGTTACAGTTGCAGATGCTACACATCTGAATCAGGGCAGCCGCCTTAAATTACTTAATTCTTTAGGTGCGAACATTAGAGGTGTTAATGTTGAAGCTATTGTTTTAAGGACAAGTCTTGAAACAGCATTGGAAAGAAATTCTCAGCGAACTGGAAGAGAATTGGTTCCAGAAGAGTCTATTAAAAATATGTTTAATAATTTCACTATTCCAAAATTTGAAGAAGGATTTGATGCAATAAATATTGTTGAAGAAGATGGCGAAATTAAGAGATATATTTTAGAAAGTGGATGGAATTAAATGGGAAATATTTGGATTACGAGCGATACTCATTTTGGACATGATAGAGAATTTATTTGGGGTCCGCGCGGGTACGCCAGTGCCGCGGAAAATGATGCAGATATTATTAAGAAATGGAATGCAGTGGTTTCTTCAGAAGATACTGTTTATCATTTAGGTGATGTTATGCTTGGAGATAACATAAATGGTATAGATTGTCTTAAAAAATTAAACGGAGATATTCATATTATTAGAGGAAACCATGATACAGATGCTAGATGGAAACTTTATGATAGCCTTCCTAATGTAACTTTGGAGGGGTGGGCAACTATGATTAAGTATAAAAAAATGAATTTTTATCTTTCTCATTTTCCAACACTAACTGCAAATATTAGTGACAAAAGCATCAAACAATGTGTGGTCAATTTGTTCGGTCATACGCACCAGCAGACCAACTTTTATGAAGATAGACCATATATGTATCATGCAGGAGTAGATTCACATAATTCAACTCCAATTTTATTGGATGATATTATTGAAGAAATTTTTACAAAAGCAAAAGAATGTGAAAACTATTTATAAAGGAGATAATATAATGAAAAAGTTTATTGAACGAAAATTTCATATTGTAAGTGAAGGATGGAGTGATTCTTTTAATGGAACGTGTATTGTAATTAACTACAAAAATAAGACTTTTAGAGGAAAATGCTACGTTCATCCGGAAGATAATAAGAAAAAAAGTTATCTTTTTGGAGCAACCATTGCATATAAGCGTGCTGTTCGCAAAGCTTTAATTTATGAAATTGAAGATACAAAAAAGCAGTTTAAGATATATCAGAATCTGCTCACAGCTTGCCAGTCAACAAAAGGCTGGGATCCTAAAGAGAAGTCCGCAAAGATTTTTTACCGACAGTTTAATATTCTTGCTAGAAGATTAAACAGTCTACAGAATGAAAAGATTGAACTTGAAGACGATATTTATTTCTCTATTAAGCAGAGAGATATTGTAACTAACGCCATTGACAGAAAAAAGAGACAGAATAAAACAAAATAAGTTAATCATTCCTCACGATTTCTTATATTTCGTGAGGAATAATTTTATACAAAAGGAGTGAGTATTATTAAGACCACAGTAATGTTTTATGATACTTGTGCATTATTACACGATGCAAAAAATATCTTTAATAAAGATGAAAAATTTTTTATTTCCTCTATTACACTTGAAGAATTAGAAAATATAAAAACTTCAAGTAATAAAGATGAAGATATAAAGTATCAAGCTAGAATAGTAACTCGCCTTTTATCAGAAAAAACTGATAAATATGTTGCAATTCTTTATAATAGCATAATAGAGAAGTTAGCGTTAAAAACAGATATTCCAATCAATAATGATTTAAAAATTATTTGTTCTGCATGTTATGCTAAAGAACATTATCTTGAAAAAGACGAAACTTTAGTATTCTCTACTAAAGATTTAAACTGTTCTTTATTAGCAAGTTCTCAAGGTTTAACAGTCAATACTATCATAGAAGAGGAAGAAGAGTATTGCGGCTATGAGAAGATTCAAATGACCGAAGAAGAACTAGCAGAATTTTATAGTAAAGTTTATACATTAGGAGATAATAAATATAATTTATTAGAAAATGAATATTTATTTATTACTAATGATAATGATGAAATTATTGATAGTTTTGTTTATAGAGATAATAAATATCAAAAATTTAATTTTCCAGTTTTAAATACAAGACAGTTTGGTAAAGTAACTGGAAAAGATCCATATCAGATCGCGGCTTTGGATGCGCTACAGCATAGCCAGCTTTGTATGTTACGCGGTCCCGCAGGAAGTGGTAAATCATATCTCTCATTTGCTTATTTATTTGACTTGTATGAAAGAGGAATTATTGATAAAATAATTATTTTCTGTAATACTGTAGCAACAAAAGGTTCAGCTAAATTGGGTTTTTATCCAGGCTCGAGAGATGAAAAGTTAATGGATTCTCAAATTGGAAACTTTTTAAATAGTAAAATAGGAGATAGAGTTTATGTAGAGAAACTTCTTGCAGAAGGAGATATTCTTTTGTTACCTATGTCTGATATCCGAGGTTTTGATACCACAGGAATGCATGCCGGTATTTATATAACAGAAGCACAAAATCTTGATATCGAACTAATGCGACTCGCACTCCAAAGAATTGGAGATGATAGTATTTGTATTCTTGATGGAGATTCTAATGCTCAAGTTGATTCTGCACTATATGCAGGCGCTAATAATGGAATGAGAAGGGTATCAGAAGTATTTAAAGGACAACCTTTCTATTCTGAAATAACATTGAATAAAATTCACCGTTCAAGAATTGCTGAATTAGCACAAAATATGTAAGAGATATTTAAGAAAGTAGATAGTTATATCTACTTTCTTTTTTATTGTAATAAATTATAAGGAGGAAAATGAACTATGGATAATGAAACATTACAAGTAATTGATAATATTGATGATTTACCAGAAGATTTTTTCAAAAATCTTGAAGATGATAAAGGAGATGAAAGCGATGAGTAATAGTAATTTAGTTGCTTATACCTTAATTAGCCCACATCGTACTATACCTAGAAATCATACTATTGATACTATTACTATTCATGTTGTAGATGGTAATTTAAGTATCGAAACAATAGGAAAAGTATTCCAAAGATCTGAAGCAAGTTCTAACTATGGCGTTGGTTCAGACGGTAGAATTGGAATGTACGTAGAAGAACAAGATAGAAGTTGGGCATCTTCTAATAGAGCTAATGACCATAGAGCAGTAACAATAGAAGTAGCTAATGATGGCCCAGGCCCTGAATATCATGTTTCTGATGCCGCAATGGCTTCTTTAATAAAACTTTGTGCTGATATTTGTAAAAGAAATAATATTAAAGAATTAAAATGGCAAGGTGACAAGTCTTTAATTGGACAGGTCGATAAGCAGAATATGACAGTTCACAGATGGTTTTCAGCTAAAGCATGTCCTGGTGAATATTTATATAATAAGCAAGGATATATTGCAAGTGAAGTTAATAAACTGTTAGGCGCGGCTGGCGGTCCTGTAGCACCTACACAGCCAGCTTCTCCTACTCCATCAAGCTTGGTTGCCGCGCTTCCTACAAATATTTTATTAAAGAGAGGTTCTTCAGGATCTAATGTAAAGATTCTTCAGGCTAATTTAAATAAAATATTAGGAACAAATATTGCAACAGATGGCATTTTTGGCGGAGCTACTGAAAATACTGTTATTACATTCCAAAAGAAATATGGACTT
>JALFMW010000186.1 GCA_022782605.1 Clostridium sp.
AATTAGTGATGATGAATATTTTTCTCCGTCATATGGAGAATATATTTCTAATTCTAGATTAAAATATATTAATCCTGAGGAAGGTGGTAATTTTCAATTATTTAAACATCCTCCAAAATTTACAACAACTTCATTAAAAAATGGCACCGTAGTTCATGCACGCATGCTAGAAAAAGAAACATTTTCTCTTGCTGAAAAGATGCAAAAACCTACCGCAAAACTTGGTGAAGTAATTGATAAAATTATAAAATATAGAAAATCTGGAGATACAATTTATAATTCTATTAAGAAAGCTTGTGAAGAAGTAGACTATTATTCTGAAACTTGGGAAAAGAAAATTCCAGATATAATTAAAAAAGGATTTTCTTATTATATGAAAGCCAAAGATTTAGATGAAAATACTTTTACTCTAGATGATAAAAATTATGAAATAGCTACTAGTGCAATTGCTTCTCTAGAAGCAAATAAAGCAATTATGAGTAAATTACATCCAGTAGATATATTTGGCTCTCCTATAAAAAGTTATAATGAGGATGCTATATTTTTGGATTTTGCTGTTATTTATAAAAGTAGAGTTGCTATTTTAAAAGTAAAAGCAAAAGCAGATAATTGGAGCATTGATGAAGATGGTAAATTGCTAACAATCAACGATCTAAAGACTTCTGGTCATTTTATTGATGGATTTATGCGAGAAACTGGCAGTTTATATACTTATCATTATTATAGGCAGGCAGCATTATATAAAACAATGCTTGAAGAGTATTGTAAAAAAGAATATGGTTATACGCATAATTGGAATTTTGAATTTAATTTTTTAGTTGTACAAACTATTGGTAATTATGCGTCAGCTTGTTATAGAGCAAGTGATTCTTTGCTTGAAAAAGGTAAAAAAGAATATGAAGATTTATTAAAACGAGTGGCAGCATATAAAATATTTGGTGAAGATGCGGATATTGAATTTTTCAATGGACGTTCTAAGAGTTAAAGCATATACTCTCTGGGACGCAAGAAATATAGCAAAGGAATATGGTTTTGATCATGTTTCCAATGTAACAAGGTTTTGAAAGAAAGCAGGTAGTCCTACGGATGAAAAGAAGTTAAAAGCCTTTCAAGTGGATATGTTTTATAAATTTCCTCAGCATGCAAAACCTGGTGATGGGTATGTAATTACTCTAAATCAAGGAGTTCATATGAAGAAAAATCAATGGAAAATAACATATTATCATAAAGGTTGGGTTCCTGGGATTACTAAATTATATGAAATCCGTTTAAAATCAGACGGTACTCTGTTAGCTCAGACAAAAGAGAAAGTTAGAGCAGTTAAATTAGCTAAGAAGTTAATGTCCAAGTATAGAGAACCTATTGTTGGTAATCTAGTTATTAGACTTCCTAATCCTGAAGCTAGATGTTTTGAAATACATCATACTGATACTGCAAAAGGTAGATATTTAATTTTTGGAATTTCTAAAAAGAAAATATATGACGAAGTACGAAAAGATTTTTAATGGTCTTTTAACTCCTATAAAAGTTTCAAATAGTTTATATAAATGTGAAACTTTTTTGTATTCTAGAACTTTGGAAGAAAAACAAAATCTTTTTAAAAGATTTAAATATTGAACTACTAGTTTACATCCGAAAGACCTTCAATTTGGAGAATATTTTCTTTTTGAAAAGGGAGATAATGAAGTAATTGTTCCAACTGTAAAATGTCCTTTATATGGAAATCTTGCTTATATAGGAAATGGTGTTGAATTTTACGATATAATTCATGATAAATTTTATTCTAGAAGTCATACTCATAATGATTTCATAAAGAAAATGATAAAAACTCATCCTAGAAAATATTATTGTGTTATAATTGATTGGGGAATTCCAAAAATAGAAGCTCAAAATATGGAAGCAATGTTTATATGTTGAGCAAAAGAAATTCTTGGTAAAAAGAAGAATGTTAAAAAGTTTCATTTTGATATAGATGAAATGATAAATAAGAAAAAAGAAGATATAGAAACAATTCAGTTTTATTTAAATATTCCAGAAAGTAATTATGTTGGTAAATAAACGAGACGGAACAAAACAGGAATTTGATTTTAATAAGATTAAAAAAGCAGTTAAAGCTGCTTTTTCTTCTTGTGGAATTGAAAAAGAAACTAGAATAGATCCAGTTATTTGATCAATTAAAAATAAATTGGAACTAGTTGATAATGAACTAAGTGTAGAAAAAATACAAGATATTGTAGAAACTTCATTAATGCAATGTGGTGAATATAAGGTAGCTAAATCGTATATTATTTATAGAGAGGAACATAGGCAATTACGAGAATCTGCTGAAAAGAATTTAACTTTTATAGATAATTATATTCATTCTGATAATACTGCAAATGCTACAATTGATGATAATTCTAATGTTTCTAATCATAATATAGCTGTTTTAAACGCTGAAATTCATAAAGAAAATAATCAAAATACCAATTATCGAATGCTCGAAAATGAACTTCGAAAATTATATCCAAATTTTGATTATAAACAAATGATGAATGATTTTAATACAATTGCTTATCTTCATGATTCTAGTTCCCAAATTGGAATGCCTTACTGTGTTGCAATTACAATGTATCCTTTTCTAACCAATGGAATTAAAAAACTTGGAGGTCTTTCTGCTAAACCAGAATCTCTTGAAAGTTTCTGTGGAATATTTATAAATATGGTATTTGCAATAGCTTCTCAATATAAAGGGGCTTGTGCAACTCCTGGCTTTCTTCTCAGTATGGATTGATTCTGTAGACAAGAATGGGGAAATGATTATATTTATCATTTGGATGAAGTTATTTCTCATGGAAAGAAAGATCGTACAATAGAAACTCAAATTCTTCAATATTTTCAACAAGTCACTTATAGTATCAACCAGCCTGCTTCAGCGCGAGGAGGGCAATCAGTTTTTTGGAATATTTCAATTTTTGACAAAGAATTTTTCAACACCATGTATGGAGAATTTTATTTTCCAGATGGTTCTGCTCCAATATGGGAAACTTTTAACTGGTTACAAAAGAAATACTTACACTGGCTTAATCAAGAGAGACTTAAATGTATTTTAACTTTTCCAGTTGTTTCTGTAGCTCTTATTTATAAAGATAAACACTTTATTGATCAAGAACTTTTTGAATATGCATGCCAAGAATATGCTGAAGGAAATTCATTTTTTACTTATATAAATGATTCTCCTGAAAGTTTGAGTTCGTGTTGCCGCTTAAGCTCGAAAATTTCAAAACCTCAATTTAATTTTACTAATGGTCAAATTGGTGAAATGACTGGTAGTCAGAACGTTATAACTCTTAATTTTAATCGTATTATTCAAGATTGGTATAATTCGATGAAAGTTAATGTTTCTGCTGGAGAAAAATCTGGAAAAGCTTCCCCTGAGTTTATAGGAAGTTTACTCAGAACCGACAAAGATCTCCAAGAAAGTTTGAAAGTATATTTAACTGAAATTCTAGAAAGAATTTATAAATATCAAACTGCTTATAATTCATGTCTTAGAAGACTCTTAGATGCTGGATTATTAACTACTTATACTGCTGGTTTTATAGATCTTAAAAAGCAATATTTAACAATTGGTATTAATGGGCTAAATCAAGGTGCTGAATTTCTTGGTTATCAATGTAATAAAAACGAGTCTTATAAAAAATTTTGTAATTTAATTTTTAGTACAATTAAAGAACAAAATCAACTTCATAAGTCTAACTCATTGATGTTCAACACAGAATTTACACCGTAAACGAACGTGCGGTGTATAAACCTTTCTTAATTGACTCGAAACTCCTTAATGGACAACGAGGCGCAAGCAGGAGAATTCCGTGCAGCGTGAGAGACTAAATAGAAAGGACGTAGAAATACGTATGTAATAGTCCGAACTCTATGGTAACATAGAGAGTTAATTAGAAATAATTAACCGTCTAATATATAAAATAATATAAATTTATTTTGAATTTTCCCGGAGAATCACTATATTTGTATATAAAATAAAAAAATATATAAATATGGGAGATTGATCAAAATTAATAGGTTTAAAATTAATTCCATCAAAACGAACAGAAATGCCAAAAAATGCAGTTTGTTTTGTTTGTGGTGCAACAAAAGATGAAATTCGCTTTAGAAGATATAACGAATATGCTTTATGTGAAAAACATTTTCAGCAAATGGTTAAATATCAAAAAATTACAGATGAAACAAAGCGAGTTCATAAAAAAGATCCAAAAGATTTAAAATGTTGTATTTGTGGTGCTCCTAAAATGGGAGAAATAAATTCTAAGATTTATTGTAGAAAACATTATCTTCAGATGACACGTAAAGGAAAAATCTCTGAAACAATTTATTCTCCAAACGAATGAGTTGATTGTGGAGATTATTATGAGTGTATTTTAAAAGATAAAAATCAACAAGAAGTCGCTAGAACAAAAATAGATAAGGAAGATAAGGAAAAATTCAAAAATTATAAATTATATGCAAGACATCAAACAGATAAAATTTATGCACATTTTTCAGTACTTGGTACTGGAAGAAAAATAGCAGTACATAGATTTTTAGTAGGACTTGCAGATGTTAAATATTCTATAGATCAAGTAGTAGATCATATTAATGGAGATTCTCTAGATAATCGAAAACAGAATCTCCGTATTTGTACACAACATCAAAATTCACAAAATTTAAGAAAAAAAGATAAAGTTGTTGGAGTACGATTTCATAAAAAATATAATGGTTATAATTATTCTAAATATTCTGCCGTAATTATGAGTAATTATAAATCTATTCACTTAGGATATTTTGACACAAAAGCAGAAGCTATTTTGGCCCGTATAACAAAAGAAAAAGAAATTTGTGGCGAGTATGGACCAAATAGAGATTTATTTTATATATTAGATCAGCTCTCTCCTTTAGAGGAACTTAAAAAAATGTTCCCCGAGAGCGTGTAACAGAATGGCGAATCGGCTTCTATAAAACTCTATAATCGAGATAAAAAAGACGGTTATTGAGTTCCTAGTGATACTAATTTGTACGCTAGTTATATTTATAAACCAAATGATCCAAATATTTCTATTTTAGATAAAATTTATCTTCATGGTAGAGATTTTTGTGGAGACAATCTGGACGGCGGGTCAGCAGCCCATATAAATATTGATTCTCATCTTTCAAAAGAGCAATATATAAAACTTTTAACTTATGCTGGAGAAGTTGGATGTAAATATTTAACTTTTAATGTTCCAAATGCAGAATGTCAAGAATGCGGTTTTATAACAAAAACTCCAATAACTAAATGTCCACATTGTGGTAGTACGAAAATTGACTACTACGATCGCGTAATTGGGTATTTAACTAAAATTAAAAATTGGAGTGCTGGAAGACAGCAGGAACAAAAAACTAGAATATATTCACATATTAATTAAAATTAAAATTCTTCCAAAATATATTTTGTATTTTGGAAGAATTTTTGTATATTTAATTAACTAAAAATTAATTAATTATATGGCAAAAAATAAAAATTTAACACAAGCTAAAAAGGCAAAGAACGATGAATTT
>JALFMW010000090.1 GCA_022782605.1 Clostridium sp.
TATATTATATGTTTCCATATAAGTTCGCCAAAGGTTTAGCGAAATCATAAGTCATATTCTTAGATACTGCTGTCATTACATCTCCAATATGAGTAAACACATCACTAGCTTTTGCTCCTTCATTTTCTAATAATTGGAACTGATTTGCTATATCTTGCATATTTTTACTAGCCGTTAAAGCGTCCATTCCTGCTATACTAGATAGTTCAGCAGTAGGTTTTGTTTTAGCTAAGATTTCTTCTGTTGAAGTTTGTTCATTTGAGAAAATTCTTCCTATATCATGTACTGATTCTATGGTATTTCCTATCTTATTTGCCATTTCATCTAACTGTTGTCCCATTTCATCAAACTGACTTCTAGTTAAACCACTCATTGTCATACTCATATCTGTACGGATTGTTATTAACGTAAAGTTTTTTATCTTTACCTCTGGAGGTTTCCCTCATTTTCATCAGCTAGTCAATTCTAGCTCAGTTTAGCATATATTTTCATGACTTAAGTCATGTCGGGTACTCGTGGTAGCATTATATTCTTATAAAAAGTTTCAGCTACTATGCGTTACAGTGAGTTATAGTTTTTAAACTATACTTTACCTCGGTATCAACATATCTTTCGACTTAGTCTCTCTTGGTTATACCACAATACTTAAATAACCCATCTATATATTTAAGCTGTCGGAACCGATTTTACCCGATTTTAACATGGCAACTTGCAATAATAATTTTACCGTTTTATACTTTCTATCCAAAGATATACATTCATCATAATACAAATGTTTCAAAACTTTATATCTATTAAATCCTATGTAAATTCTTTTAGTATTACAATGTTCTAAAATTCTATTTACATGTATGTCACAAGTTTCTTTTAAATATCTTTGTACATATTCTAGAACTTCTTGAGATCCAACTAAATCTATTCTCTTCTCTTCTATATGTCCATCTCCATCAAATAAGCCTCTAATATAATCTTTCCTATATTCAAATGGTATTTTAGCTATATGTTCTTTTGAACTTTTTCCTTGCCTAATATTATGATTATTTAATGATTTAATAAATTCTCTTCCATTTACCTCTACATAATATTGTTTGTTATAAGTTATATTATGAGTTTCATATTTTATCATACCTTTATCACCATCAATAAATTTAACAAATTTATCAAGATGATTTTTATCACATTCTTGCAATTTTATTCTCATAAATGCTTTTTTCTCATTTATATATCCATCTGCCAATATAAATCCTAACCAGTATGCTTTTTCTGGAGAGTCTATATTATTAAAAATAGTTTGATTATAAAAATGTTTTTTCCTTCCATCTCTTTTTATAAGATTATTTTCTATTATAATTCTATTAATAACCTTATGAGTAACATTATATAGCTTAGATATCGCATATATACTATTACCACTATTATAAAGTTCCAGAATATCTTTCATTTGTTCATTTGTAAAATTATTTTTTTTCATATACTATCTCCTAAATTATAAGTTTTTTTGCTATTTTGACCCTAAATTTAGGAAATATACATCTTATTCTCTATCTACCATGTGGGTGATACTTACCAAGCACATCTCCGACAATACGTGCAGATTTTCTGTACGGTTTGTCTGGAGTTAAATTTAATTCATTCATAGAATAAAGTATTCTTCTATGAACTGGCTTTAATCCATCTCTTACATCTGGTAATGCACGACCTACTATAACACTCATGGCATAATCAATATAAGATTTTTTCATTTCACTTGCTATTTCTATAGGGAGTATCTTATTATTTTGTTCCATATTCTACTCATCCCCTTTCTTATATATCTAAGTTTGTAACATAAGTTGCATTTTCTTCTATAAATTCTTTTCTAGGACCTACTTTATCTCCCATTAACATAGAGAATACTTGGTCAGCCATTACTGCATCCTCTATTGTAACTTGTAATAAAGTTCTTGTTTCTGGGTTCATAGTTGTATCCCATAATTGTTCCGCGTTCATCTCTCCAAGACCTTTGTATCTTTGAAGCTCAACACCTGTTCTTCCTATTTCTTCTAATAAAACTTCTAATTCTTTATCAGAATATACATAGTATTCTTTCTTTTGCTTTTTAACTTTGTATAATGGTGGTTGTGCCGCATAAACATATCCATTTTCTATTAATGGTCTCATATATCTGAAGAAGAATGTTAATAATAATGTTCTGATGTGAGCACCATCTACATCGGCATCGGTCATTATTACAATTTTATGATATCTAGCTTTTTCTAAATCAAAATCATTTCCTATTCCACATCCAAATGCTGTTATCATATTTTTTATTTCATCTGAAGATAAAATTCTATCTAATCTTGATTTTTCAACGTTTAATATCTTACCTCTAAGTGGTAGTATTGCTTGAGTGTGTCTATCTCTACCTTGTTTTGCTGAACCACCGGCAGAGTCCCCTTCGACTAAGAATATTTCACTTTTTGCAGGGTCTTTTTCAGCACAGTCTGCTAATTTCCCAGGTAATGATGTACTTTCAAGAACACTTTTTCTTCTAGTTAATTCTCTAGCTCTTTTCGCTGCTTCTCTAGCTCTTTGAGCTCTTAGCCCTTTATCAACTATAGTTCTAGCTGTTGTTGGGTTTTCTTCTAAGAAGGCACCTAGTTCTTCTACTGTTACACCGTCTACATTACCTCTCATGTATGTATTACCTAATTTAGTCTTAGTTTGACCTTCAAATTGAGGATCTGGTAGTTTAACAGAGATAACAGCTGTAAGACCTTCTCTTATATCTTCACCTGTTAAATTTCCTTCGTTTTCTTTTATTAATTTATTACGCTTAGCATAATCATTTACTGTTTTAGTTAAAGCAGCTTTAAAACCAGCTAAGTGAGTTCCACCTTCATGTGTATCTATATTATTAGCAAATGAATATATGTTTTCTGTGTATCCATCAGTATATTGCATTGCTATTTCAACAATAGAATCTCCTACTTTTTTGTCTATATAAACTACATCATCATGTATAGGTGTTTTTGTTTTATTTAAATATTTTACGAACTCAACTAATCCACCTTCATAATGGAATTCTTTTTTACGTTGGCTACCTTCTCTTTTATCTTCAAATACTATCTTTACTCCCTTATTTAAGAAAGATAGTTCTCTTAATCTGTGCTCTAGTGTTTCATATTTAAACTCAATTTCATCAAATATAGTTTCATCTGGCATAAAGTTTATTATAGTACCAGTATGATGAGATTCACCAACAACTTCTAATTCAGAAGTTGTTATACCTTTTTCATAAGTTTGTCTATATATTTTTCCATTTCTATAAACATCTGCAACTAACCATTTTGATAATGCATTTACTACTGATATACCAACACCGTGAAGTCCACCAGATACCTTGTATCCTCCTCCACCAAATTTACCACCAGCATGTAGTACTGTTAAAACTGTTTCTAATGTAGATTTTCCTGTTTTAGGATGTATTTCAACAGGTATACCCCTACCGTCATCTTTTACAGTTACACTACCATCTTCATTTAAACTAACATATATTCTGTCGCAATAACCTTGTAATGCTTCATCTATACTATTATCAACAATTTCATAAACTAGATGGTGTAATCCTCTTGGTCCAGTAGATCCTATATACATACCTGGTCTTTTTCTAACTGCTTCTAGACCTTCTAGTACCTGAATCTGACTTGCACCATACTCTTGTTGTTTCATTTAGTTACCTCCATTCTGTATACTAATTACTTTACCTTTTTCTATATTAAAAATAGTAGTATTATCTTTATTAAATATACTCTTGTGTGCAACTTCTGCTGTTGTTATAAACATTTGTACATCTTCTAAATTATCTACTAATAATTTTTGTCTCGTCTCATCTAATTCACTAAATACATCATCTAGTATCAATATTGGATTTTCTCCAACTTCATTTTTTATTAATTCTATTTCTGATAATTTTAATGAAATAGAAGCTGTTCTTTGTTGTCCTTGTGAACCATATAGTCTTACGTCCAAATTATTTACAAATATATTTAAATCATCTTTATGAACACCATATCTAGTAGTTCTTACTTCCATATCATGCTCTCTACTTTCAATTAATTTATTGAAAAATCTCTCTTTTACATCAATAACAGTATCTTCATCACTTATATTCATTTGGTTTTTATAAGTAATTTGTAAATCTTCTATCCCATTAGTTAACTTTGTGTGCATAGCATTTGCTATATCTGAAATTTTCTTGATGAAGTCTCTTCTAATAAGATAAATATAACTACCATATGTTGATAAACTTTCATCATATACATCTAATAAGTTTGTATCGATATTTTTATTTTTAAGTACTCTATTTTTCTGACTTAATATTTTATTGTAATTTATTAAATAATTATAGTATTTGGGCATAATTTGACTTATTTCTTTATCTATAAATGATCTGCGTTCTCTTGGTCCATCTTTGACTAATCTTAAATCTTCTGGAGAAAAAATTACTACATTTAAGTTTCCAAGTAATTCTTGAATTTTTTGGATGTGTATCTTATTAACTTTAATTCCCTTTTTATTCTTTCCAATTGCAACTTCTATTAAACTATTGGTATCGTATTTAGTGTAGCTTCCTCCAACATACAGACTTTCCGTATCAAATTTAATAATTTCTTTATCTTTACTTGTTCTAAAAGATTTGCCAAAAGATAGCATATAAATAGATTCCACTATATTTGTTTTCCCTTGTCCGTTTTTTCCAACTAAGAGATTAACTTTTTTATTAAAATCTATATACAGATTGTCATAATTTCTAAAATTAATTAATTTTAAGCTATTAAGCTGCATTAAGGGGACTCCTTTTACACTACCATTATTGAGTTTCCTTCAACTTCAATAAGATCTCCTGGTCTAATTTTTTTACCTCTTCTTGTCTCAACTTCTCCATTTACTTTAACTACGCCTTCTTGTATTAAGAATTTAGCATGGCCTCCTGTTGAAGCAATATCAGCAAGTTTTAAGAATTGATCTAATTTAATATATTCTGAATCTATAGCTATTTCTATCATATTGACTCCTCCTATTTTTATTATTAGTTAAGTATTAATTATATCATAAAAATAATAAAAACCCAACTAATTGCAGTTGGGTTCGATTTTCTTATATATTTGAAGCTATCCTTACAGGAAGTAATAAATATATATATTTAATACCATCAACTGGCTTAATTATACATGGATTAACATTAGTGGTAAATTCAATAAATATTTCTTCACTTTCTATATTTTTTAATCCTTCTAATAAATATCTTGAGTTAAAAGCAATATCTAAGTAATCACCTTCTAATTCTAAATCTACTTCTTCGTAAACATTACCTTTTTCAGTGTTTGATGTTATTGCCATTGTATTATCTCTTATTGATAACTTTATTAGATTATTTCTTTCTGATTGGGATAATAAAGATGCTCTCTCTATACTATCAAGTAAGCTTCTTGTATTTAATTTAATCCTAGTATTATGTTCTCTTGGAAGTAATTTTTTATACTCAATAAATTCTCCATCTAATAATCTTGTTATTATTTTTGTTTCATTGATGATGAAAATTGCATTTTTTTCATCAAATCCAATTTGAACTTGTTCTTCTGTGGATAACAAACTGTTAACATCGCTTAAAGTTTTTCCTGGTATTATAACTTTTGCATTTGCATTTAAGTTTTCCACAGAACAACTTCTAACAGCAAGTCTATATCCATCTATTGCTACTAAACTTACATCACCATCAACAATTTCTAATAATTCACCCATTAATACAGGTTTAGTTTGATCTTGTGATATGGCAAATACAGTTTGTTTTATCATATTTTTTAAAATATCTTGTGGAACACTGTATAAGTTTTCTTCACTTACATCAGGTAATACAGGGTACTCCTCTGGGCTATCCCCTTTAATTTTGAATTTTGAGTTTAAGCAATTTATATAAACATTGTTTTCTTCATCTGTTTCGATTTCAACAAATGAATCTGGTAATTTTCTTATTATATCTCCAAATAATCTAGCATTTATAACTATGCTTCCTTCTTGGGCTATTTCAGCTTGTGCATAAGTTTCAATACCAATTTCTAAATCATATCCAGTTAAAACTATTTTATCTCCTTTGGCAACAATTAATATACCTTTTAATAAGTCAAAATTAGTTTTTGAGTTAATAGCTTTTTGTACAATACTAATTTTATGAGCTAATAGTTTTTGATTACAAATTATCTTCAATGTGGATAACCTCCTTGTAGCATTTTTAATAAAAATATATATAAAAACTATAGTAGTTGTAGTAGTAGGTGTTGTGGATAAAGTGGATAACCATATGAACCTAAATAAAGTAAAAGATATTAACCTGTTTACAAAATGTTAATATCTTATAAAAAACCTCTTAATTACATTGTGAACAAAATCTTAACAAAAAATTTATTAACATTGCATCACAAGTTATTAACAGACAAAATGTGAATAATTTTATCCCTTTAAATCTGAAATAATTTTATCTATTTTGTCTTTTATTTGTTGATTTTCTTCTATATCCTTACTTATTTTATCATGAGCATGTATTACTGTTGTATGATCTCTTCCTCCGAACTCACTTCCTATTTTAGGTAGTGATAAATCTGTAAGTTCACGACAGATATACATTGCTATTTGTCTAGGATATGCTATTGTTCTTGTTCTTTTTTTAGAATTAAAGTCGTCCATTTTTATATTAAAAGCTTCTGAAACTTTTTCTTTTATTCTATTTACTGTTATTTCTTCACTTTTTGGGTTTGATATTATATCCTTTAAAGCCTCAGTTGCTAGCTCAAGTGAAATGTTTTTATTTGTAAGAGATGAGTAGGCAACAACTCTAGTTAGAGCTCCTTCTAATTCTCTTATGTTTGATTTAATGTACTTAGCTATGTAAGTCATTACTTCATTTGGAACATTAATATTCTCTAATTGTGCTTTTTTTCTAAGTATTGCAATTCTCGTTTCGAAGTCAGGTGGTTGAATATCTGTTATAAGTCCCATTTCGAATCTTGATCTTAATCTATCTTCTAATGTAGGTATTTCCTTTGGTGGTCTATCACTAGATATGATTATTTGTTTATTAGCTTCATGTAAAGCGTTAAATGTATGGAAGAACTCTTCTTGAGTACCTTCTTTTCCAGCAATAAACTGGATATCATCTATTAATAAAACATCTACATTTCTATATTTATTTCTAAATTCTTCATTTTTATCATTTTTTATTGAATTTATAAGTTCATTTGTAAATTTTTCTGAAGAAACATAAACAACTTTTGGATCTTCTTGTTGGCACATTATATGATGTCCAATTGCGTGCATTAAATGTGTTTTTCCAAGTCCAACTCCTCCATATAAAAATAAAGGATTATATGCTTTAGCTGGAGATTCAGCTACTGCTACACAAGCTGCATGAGCAAATCTATTACTATTACCTATTACAAAGGTATCAAAAGTATATTTAGGGTTTAAATTTGGGTAACTTTTTTTGATAGTATTCGATTTATCTTCTTCAGTAGTATCTTGTATTTCTTTTTCGTCTAAAATAAATTTAATCTGATATTTTTTTAGGGATAATTCACTTACACAACTTTCTATTAAGTTTAAGTATCTATTTTCAAGTATATTTTGTATAAATTCATTGGGAGCCAAAAAAATTAACTCGTTAGATATTTGTTTTAAAGGTTTTATTTCTTTAAAAAAAGCATTAAAGCTGGCTGTAGATACCTCACCTTTTATTAGTTGCAAAGTTTTTTCCCATAAAGAAACTATATCCATAAGTATAAACCTCCGAACTAAATGATTAACATTTTCCACAAAGTTATTAACAAATATTGACGAATGAAAAGTTGATAACAAAAGTACTTTATAACCTTGGGATAAAATGTGGATAATATATTGATAAATAAAATTGTTAAAAAAATTTATAAAGATATAAACAGGTTGTATATAAAATTTTAAATAGTAAAATATATATTAAAAACTTTTTATTTACTCAATTATTGTCTAAAATATGAAAACTTATTCACAATTTAATCCACAGATTGTGAATAAGTTAATATGTTATTATTTATTATTAACATTATCAACAAGTATATTTATAATATCAGAATAAATGTCAAACTTCAATATATTCTTAGCAAATTATCCACAATTATGTCAGACTGTGAATAATTTAATCAACAATAGGAAAAAAACAAGAAAATAACTATTATATATAGGAATAATAATAAGGATTTTGGGAACTATGATTTTAGAATAAAAAAATATATCATATATCCACAGAGTAAATTACATTTATATGCCTATAAAACACGTTGACAACAAATATAAAAGGATTTATAATAATATGTGTTATGTTTACTTTGACAGTAAAGTTATTATTTTTATAAACGGAAAAAAATTGTGAAAGGCGGTGTAAAAAAATGAAAAGAACTTATCAGCCAAAAAAGAGACAAAGAAAAAAAGAGCATGGATTCAGAAAAAGAATGAAAACTTCTAACGGAAGAAATGTTTTAAAAAGAAGAAGAGCTAAAGGAAGAAATAGATTAACTCATTAATAATTAAAAAGGCCGCTGTATAGTGGCCTTTTTATGTAATTTATTACATAGCTGTGTTTACGGAGGATACTAATATGAACTTTAAAGAAACACAAGGCTTAAAAAAAGACTCGGATTTCAGAAGGGTTTATAGACAAGGTAAGTCTGTTGCAAATAGACTTTTAGTTATGTATACGCTTCCGAACAAATCAGAGAAAAATCGTGTTGGTATATCGGTTTCAAAAAAAGTAGGTAAGGCTAACATACGAAATAAAGCTAGAAGAAGAATAAAAGAATCATATAGATTAAATATTGATGGTAACATTAAATCTGGATATGACATAGTGTTCATAGCAAGAGTTGCCATAAAAGATGTTGAATATGCTGATATTGAAAAAGCAATGAAACATTTAGTAAAAAAAGCAAATTTATATTAAAAACTGTACATATTTAATAGCACCTATTTAGTGGAGGTTGAAATTGTCTAATAAAATAAAATATATATTGAAGGAAATAAATACATACTTATCGAAATTATGTATTTATTTAATAAGATTTTATCAAAAGTATATATCTCCTTTAAAAGGACCAACATGTAGGTTTTATCCTACTTGTTCTCAATATGCAATAGAAGCTTTCAAAAAATATGGATTGTTTAAGGGTATGTATTTGTCAATAAAAAGGGTTTTAAAATGTCATCCATTTCATCCAGGAGGATATGATCCTCTAAAATAACCATACTTTAGGAGGTATACACAATTGAACGCAATAAGTAACTTATTAGGTCATGTACTTAGAATTATTTTCGAATTTGTTAATAATTACGGATTGTCTATAGTTGTTTTTACACTTCTTGTTAGATTATTATTAGTACCACTAATGATAAAACAAATAAGATCTCAAAAAGCAATGCAAGATATCCAACCTAAGATAAAGGAAATTCAAGAAAAATATAAAAATAAGCCAGAAAAACAGCAAGAAGAGCTAATGAAAATATACCAAGAAGCAAAAATTAATCCACTAGCTGGTTGTTTACCATTATTAATACAAATGCCTATATTAATAGGATTATTTAATGTATTAAGAGAGCCAGTTACTTATGGAGTATTCCAAAGTGCAGCTGAATTTGCAAAAGCAGATACAGGTTTCTTATGGATAAAGAGTATATCAAGTACTAATAATGTGAGTTTGGCATTACTTTCAGGTATAAGTGCTTACTTCATGCAAAAAATGATGACTACTGGGGATGAGCAGACTGAAAATATGATGAAAAGTATGACATATGTAATGGCAGCGATGTCATTATTCTGGGGATATACTTTCCAAGCAGGTCTTGCGGTATACTGGATAACAAGTAACTTATTCTCAATAGCTCAATACAAGTTAATAACAAGTCCTTTAAAAGCTAAACTGGCTGATTCTAAGGAGGCAGTAGTTAAACATGAAAAATCAGGAAAACCTAATAGCAATGCAAAGTCAGACAAAAAAGATAGAAATAAAAAGTAAGACTAAAGAAGAAGCAATTCAAACAGCATTACTAAAATTAGGCGTTGAAGAAAAAGACATTGAAGTAAATGTTATTCAAAATCCTTCTAAGGGGTTCCTAGGATTGATAGGTGCTAAAGATGGGATATATGAAATAACTGTTATAAAAAAAGAAGAAATAGAAATTGCCAAAGAATTTATAGAAAATATTCTGATAAAATCTAAAATAAATGCTAAAGTTAATGCTATTCAAGAAGATAACTTAATTAAAATTAGCATAGAAGGCAAAGAGGCTACTTGTTTAATTGGAAGAAGAGGAGAAACTCTTGATGCAGTACAGTTTTTAACAGGGTTAGCTTTAAACAAAATCAACAAAGATTCTCATATGAGAGTTTTAGTGGATATTGAAAATTATAGAAGTAAAAGAGAAGAATCATTAGTTAGATATGCTAGAAAAGTTGCTCGTGAAGTAGCGAAAACTAGAAGAACGAAAAAATTAGACTATATGAATCCTTATGAAAGAAGAATAGTTCACTCAGCTTTACAAAATGATAAGTATGTGATTACTTACAGTGAAGGTACAGATCCATATAGAAGACTAGTGATTGAATATAAAAGATAAATAGTAAAAATGGAACCTCCTAATATTTAGGGGGTTTAATTTTTGCTATTTATTTAATATAATGATAAAATTGAGGTTATAATTTTAAATATTGGTTAAGAATTAAAAATAGATTAATTATAGAGGTGATATTATGTTTATAGATGATACTATAGCAGCAATTGCAACAGCACCAGGAGAAGGTGGAATAGGCATAATAAGGATTAGTGGAAGTAAGGCCCTTACAGTAGCTGAGGAAATATTCAAATCTGTATCAGGTAAGAAAATAACAGATTACAATACTCGTACTCTTATATATGGGCATATATTAGATGGAGATAATAAGATAGATGAAGTATTACTTGCATTCATGAAAGGTCCTAATTCTTATACAGCAGAGGATGTAATAGAAATAAATTGTCACGGTGGATTCATTTCAGTTAAAAAAATATTAGAATTAATATTAAGTAAAGATGTAAGACTTGCTGAAGAAGGTGAGTTTACAAAGAGAGCATTCCTAAATGGAAGAATAGACTTATCGCAAGCAGAAGCTGTAATTGATGTAATTAAAGCAAAAACAGATAAGGCGCAAGAGGTTGCTCAAAGCCACTTAAGTGGTTCTTTAGCTAATAAAATAAAAGAATTAAGATTTAAAGTGACAGAGGTATTAGCTCATTTAGAAGTTTCAATAGACTTTGCTGAAGAAGATGTAGAAGAAATAACTTATGCAATGCTTGAAGATAATGCAAATGCATTAAGAGCAGAAATAAAATCATTATATGATTCTGCTGAATGTGGAAAAGTTTTAAGAGATGGACTAAAAACAGTTATAGTTGGTAAACCAAATGTAGGTAAATCATCATTATTAAATTATATCTTAGGAGAAAATAGAGCAATAGTTACGGAAATAGCTGGTACAACAAGAGATGTTATTGAAGAGTTCGTTAATATAAAAGGAATTCCTTTAAAAATAGTTGATACAGCAGGTATAAGAGAAACGGAAGATATAGTTGAAAAAATAGGTGTTGAAAAATCAAAAGAATCACTTAACTCAGCAGACTTAGTAATAATAGTTTTAGATAGTTCAAAAGAATTAACTGATGAAGATAGAGAAATATTAGAACAAGCAGTAGATAAAAAGACAATTGTTTTATTAAATAAAACTGATCTTCCTCAAGCTGTTTCAGAGGAAGAAATATCTAAATATGTTGACAAAGATAGTATAATTAAAATATCGGCATTAAAGAACGAAGGTATAGAAAAAGTTCACGATAAAATAGAATCTATGGTATTCAAAGGTGATATAAAAAGTAACTCAAGTGTAGTAGTTACAAACTCTAGACATAAGGATGCCTTACTAAAAGCATATAATTCTATCAATGATGCTATTGTTGGAATAGAACAAAGACTTCCATATGATTTTATAGAAGTAGATTTCAAAAATATATGGGATTATTTAGGATATATAAATGGAGATACTGTACAAGAAGACTTATTAGATACTATATTTGCTAACTTCTGTATAGGTAAATAATAAAAATAAACTTAAATAAAGTTACTTTAAAAAAGAAACGGGTAATAAAATATTAACGTTTAACGTGAAACATTATTTAAGAAAGGAGATAATATGCAAACATATAATGCAGGAAGTTATGACGTAATTGTTGTTGGAGCAGGTCATGCTGGATGTGAGGCAGCATTAGCTACAGCAAGAATGGGTCAAAAGACATTAATAATAACATTAACACTAGACTCAATTGGAATGATGCCATGTAACCCATCAATAGGGGGAACAGGTAAAGGACAATTAGTTAAAGAAGTGGATGCCCTTGGTGGAGAAATGGGTATAAATATAGATAAAACATTTATACAAAGTAGAATGTTAAACACAGCAAAAGGACCAGCTGTTCATTCACTTAGAGCTCAAGCAGATAAATTTAAATATCATACAGAAATGAAAAAAACTATGGAGAATGAGCCTAATCTAGATATAGTTATGGATGAGGTTGTTGACTTAATTACAGAAGGTAAAGTTGTAAAAGGAGTTATAACTAAATTAGGATGTGAATACAGTGCTAAAGCAGTTATATTAGCAACAGGGGTTTACCTAAATTCAACAATATATATAGGAGAAAACACATTTAATGAAGGTCCAAATGGATTAGGATATGCTGCTCACTTAACTGATAAATTAGTAGATTTAGGGTTAAATATGAGAAGATTCAAAACAGGAACTCCTGCTAGAATTCATAGAGATAGTATAGATTTCTCTCAAATGGAAATTCAAGAAGGTGACGCGAAAATAACACCATTCTCATTTATGAGTGATAAATTAGAAATAGATCAAGTACCTTGTCATTTAGCAAGAACAAATACTGATACGCACAAAGTTATATTAGATAATATTGAAAGATCAGCAATGTATAGCGGTAAAGTAAATGCTACAGGTGCTAGATACTGTCCTTCAATAGAAGATAAAGTTGTAAGATTTAGTGATAAAGAATCTCATCAAACTTTTATTGAACCAGAAGGATTAAATACAAAAGAAATGTACATCCAAGGTATATCAACTAGTTTACCATTTGAAGTACAAGTTCAAATATATAAATCAATGAAAGGTCTTGAAAATGCTCAAATAATGAGACCTGCTTATGCCATAGAATATGATTGTATAGATCCTACACAATTAAAAGCTACTTTAGAAATTAAAGTAATAGAAAACTTATATAGTGCAGGACAATTCAATGGTACATCCGGATATGAAGAAGCAGCAGCACAAGGACTTATAGCTGGTATAAATGCAGCATTAAAAATACAAGGAAAAGAACCATTTATATTAGATAGATCAGAAGGATATATAGGAGTTCTTATTGATGATTTAGTTACTAAAGGAACTAATGAACCGTATAGAATGATGACTTCTAGAGCTGAATATAGATTATATCTAAGACAAGATAATGCAGATATGAGACTTACAGAAAAAGGTCATGAAATAGGTCTTGTTAAAGAAGATAGATATGAAAGATATCTTAATAAAAAAGCAGCAATTGAAAAAGAATTAGAAAGATTAAAAACAGAAAGAGTTACTCCAAAAGAAGTTAACCATATATTAAGTGAAATTGGTGGTGCTGAAATAAAGGTTGGTTTATCTTTATATGAATTCTTAAAACGTCCAGAAGTTACTTATGATATATTAGAACAAATAGGTAAAGGCGCTGGAGAAGAAGTGGCTGATGACGTAAAAGAACAATGTGTAATTATGTCTAAATATGAAGGATATATAGATAAACAATTAAAACAAATAGACCAATTTAAGAAACTAGAAAATAGAAAACTTCCAGAAGATATAAATTATGCTTCAATAGAAGGTCTTAGACTGGAAGCAAGACAAAAACTAGATGCTATAAAACCTGTATCTATAGGACAAGCTTCTCGTATATCAGGTGTTTCACCTGCTGATATATCAGTTTTACTTATTTACTTAGAGCAAATGAGAAAAACTAGAGGAGGAAAAAATGAATAATCTAGAAGTATTAAAGTCAGGTATAGAAGGTTTTGGATTAGAAGCTAGTGATAAAAAATTACAAAACTTAAAAAAATATAGAGAAATACTAGTTGAATGGAATAAAGTAATGAATTTAACAGGTATAGAAGAAGAAAGAGAAGTGTATATAAAGCACTTCTTAGATTCTATATCAGCAGTAACAAACAATTATATAAATGAGAATACATCACTAATTGATGTTGGTACAGGGGCAGGTTTTCCTGGTATGCCACTTAAAATTTGTTTGGAAAACTTAGATTTAACTTTATTAGATTCTTTAAATAAGAGAATAAACTTTTTACAAGAAGTAGCTAATCAATTAGATTTACAAGGTATAGAATTTATACATGGTAGAGCAGAAGACTTTGGTAAAAGTGAAGAATACAGAGAAAAGTTTGATGTAGCTACAGCAAGAGCTGTTGCAGGATTACCTATATTAATGGAATTTTGTGTTCCATTTGTAAAAGTTGGGGGATATTTCATATGTTTAAAAGGACCAAATGCTAACTTAGAATTAGAAGAATCTAAAGCTGCTATGGAAGTTTTAGGAATTGAGTTTATTGAAAAAATAGATGTTAAGCTACCAGATTTAGAGCTGAACCATAATATATTAGTATTTAAAAAAGTAAAAAATACCCCATCAAAATATCCAAGAAAAGCAGGCAAACCATCTAAAAATCCTATAAAATAAATAATATAAAGGAATATAGAAGGAAAATAATATTAGATGAAGAAATAAATACTCATAAAGGGAGTTTTCCCTTTATGAGTAAAAACAAAATAAAAAGTAAATTTACATAAATTGCAGTAAAAATATATTTATCAATAAGAGAGGGATGTTATGGAAGAAAAAATAGTTAGAGATATACCAGTTGATAAAGTAATTCCAAATCCATATCAACCAAGAAAGGCATTTTCAGATAGTGCCCTAGAAGAGTTAAGTAAATCTATACAAGAATACGGAGTTCTTCAACCTATCACGGTTAGACAAAAAGACAATGGATATGAATTGGTTGCTGGAGAGAGAAGACTTAGAGCAGCAAAACTGGCTAAATTAGAGACTATACCGGCTATAATAAATAATATGTCAGATCAACATTCCGCAGTGTTGGCTTTATTAGAAAATTTACAAAGAGAAGATTTAAACTTTATAGAAGAATCTTTAGGATATGAAAACCTAATAAAAGAACATAATTTTACACAACAACAGTTGGCTGAAAAATTAGGGAAAAATCAATCTACTATAGCTAATAAACTTAGAATATTAAAACTTCCAGATACAGTAAAACAATATCTTGTAGAAAATGGTCTAACAGAAAGACATGCAAGAGCATTACTTAAATTACCTAATGAGGAACTAATGATGGATATAGTTCAAAAGGTGGTAAAACTAGAGCTTACTGTAAAGAAGACAGAAAAACTGATAAATGATACTATAGAATCTTTAAAAGCTGAGCAAGAGCCAGAAAAAAAACAGAATATAAAATTTTCAATGAGTATGAAATTATATGTTAATACTTTAAAGCAGGCATATGATGCAATAATTAATACGGGTATTGATGCAAAGTATAATGAAATAGATAAGGGAGATTACTTAGAAGTTGTTGTAAAGATCCCTAAAAAGTAAAGGGTTACTGCTAAGCAGTAATCTTTTTTTAAAAGTAAAAAGGGGGAATTTTTTATGGGAAAATCTATAGCTATATTTAATCAAAAAGGTGGAGTAGGAAAAACAACCACTAATGTAAATTTAAGTGCCAGTATAGGCAAGTTAGGGAAAAAGGTATTGGTTTTAGATATGGATCCTCAAGGGAATACTACTAGTGGGTATGGAATTGATAAAAATACTATAGAAAATACAATATATGAAGTAATAGTAGATGGATTAGATATTCATGATGCTATTATTAAAACTGATTTTGATAATATTTATCTAGTTGCCGCAGCCAGTGAATTAGCAGGTGCAGAAATAGAGTTAGCAAATGAAAAAGATAGAGAGTATAAATTAAAAAATAGTCTAGATAAAATAAAAGATGATTATGACTATATTTTTATAGATTGTCCTCCTTCTTTAGGTATGTTGACTATAAATTCTTTAACTGCATCTGATAGTGTGCTAATTCCAATACAGTGTGAATATTATGCCCTTGAAGGGGTAAGTCAGCTGATGTCTACTTTTAAGCTTGTTAAAAAGAGACTTAATCCTAATATTGAAATACAAGGAGTAGTTCTTAGTATGTTTGATGGAAGAGCTAACTTATCAATTCAAGTTGTGGAAGAGGTTAAAAAATACTTCAAAGGCAGTGTTTATACTACATTAATTCCTAGAAATGTAAGATTAGCTGAGGCACCAAGTTATGGAAAGCCAGTTATTTATTATGACACAAAATGTAGGGGAACAGAGGCATATAAAGAATTGGCAGAAGAATTTATTGAGCTAGAGGAGGATGTAATATAGCATGGATAGTACATCTAGAAGAAGTAAGAGATTAGGAAAGGGTCTTAGTGCTCTAATTCCTGAAATAAATGAAGAAATAGAAGAAAAAGATATTATTGATATAAAATTAAGTAATATACGTCCTAATAAAAACCAACCAAGAAAAGAATTTGATGAAGATAGGATAAAAGCTCTAGCTGAATCTATAAAAAATGTGGGTGTTTTACAACCTATCGTTTTGAAACCTTTGGAAAAAGATACATATATGATTATAGCAGGAGAAAGAAGATATAGAGCGTCAATTATTGCTGGAAAAGAAACAATACCGGCAGTTATAAAAGATATTCCAATTAAAGATGTCCTGGAAATTGCTTTGATAGAAAATTTACAAAGGGAAGATTTAAATGCAATAGAAGAAGCCTTAGCATACAAAGGTTTAATTGAAAATTATAAAGTTACTCAAGAAGAATTATCTGAAGCTGTTGGTAAAAGTAGACCTCATATAACAAATACACTTAGGTTACTTAACCTGCAAAGTAAAATTATAAAGATGATTGAAAATGGAGAGATAACACCGGGACATGGAAAAGCATTACTTAGAATTGAAGATACTGATAAACAATTAGAAATTGCTAATAGAATAGTTAAGGAAGAATTATCAGTTCGGGAAGTTGAAGAAATAGCTAAGAAAATATTGTCAGACAAAGATATTAAAAAAGCAAAGAAAAATCAAAAAGATATATATATATTAGATGCAGAAGAAAAATTATCTAATATATTTGGAACAAAAGTAAGTATATCATCGGGAAAGAAAAAAGGAAAAATAGAAATAGTATATAATAATGAAGAAGAGTTAAATGATATATTATCAATGATGATGGAAGAATAGTTTAATAAGCAAGAAGATATTGAAGTAAATTTAGTATCTTCTTTTTTTATGGTCAATTATAGTAATAATTAAAATATAAGAAAAAAGGAAAAATAATATTGAAATTTAAAAATTGAAGTATTTTTTAGGATTTTAAAATAGTTATATAATGAAAAAGAAAACTAGAAAAAAAAGGCATATTTAAATGATGTTTTTAATATAAATTTAAGTTATAATTATATTATAAATTTATAACAACTTAAAAAGGGGGGTGCAAATAATATATGCAGATACTGAGCTTAGGGGAAAAAATAAAAAAACTTAGAAAAGAACAAAATATGACTCTGAAAGAATTAGCTGGTGACAGGATAACTGCAGCTCAAATAAGTCATATAGAAAGAGATAAGTCTCATACTAGTCAAGAATTATTGGAATATTTAGCTGATAAATTAGGTGTAAGTGTAGACTATCTATTAGAAACAAAAGAGATGCAATCTAAAAAAATTACAGATAATCTTATATTAAAAAGTGAAATATACATTAAATGTGATGAATTAGAAGAAGCAGAAGAGCAAATAAATGAAATTATAAAAGTATGTAAAAACTACAAATTGACTGAAAATTATGGAAAATGCAACAATTTGTTAGCAGAAATATATTGTAAAAGAGGAGATTATTCTTCAGCAGTATATTATTATGAAAAGGCTTTATACTACTTTATAAAAAATGAAGATAAAGAAGATATTTATAATTGCTATGTTAGTATAGGAGATATATATGGACTAGATAAATTCCATAAGGGTGCATTAACTCATTATATGTTTGCTAAAGAAGTATTGGAAGAAAGTAATATAGAAGATGGAGATATATATAAGGAATTATATAGTAAAATATCTAAATCATATATGAATTTAAAACAACCTCAGAAAGCTTTGGAATTTATGGAAAAAATAGATAGAATAGATAATGAAGATAACGTAAAAGAAGAAGTTAATATTTTAGTAATGAAAGCTAAAGGTTTATTAAGTGTTGGTAAATATGTAGAATCTAAAGAATGTTTTAATAAAGCATTAGAAATAATAAAAAAAGAAGAAAATAAAAATAGATTAGCACAAGTATATCTTACTATGAGTAATATTTACTCAGAAATTGGAGATGTAGATAAACATTTAGAGTATTCTCAAAAAGTATATGATATCACTAAGAGAGATGAAAACAAGTACATGATGGAGAGCTTATTTAATATGATTGAATCATATGTACAAAAGGGTGAATATGAAATGGCTAAAAAATATTGTAAACTTGCCCTAGTTTCTTCTATAAAGAATAAAGATAAATACTACGAATATAAATCATTAAAATTCTATTCTGATATGTACAAAAATCAAGATGAAGTAGAGACAGCTATAGATTATTTAAATAAATGTATAACAATTGCAAATAATCTGCAAGATAGTAAAATATTAGCAAACTTATACATAGAACTTGGTAAATTGTATTCTAATATATCAAAAGACAAAGAATTAGAATATTATCAAAAAGGAGTTTTAATGTACAAAGATTTAAATATCATATAAAATAGCGTAAATAAAAGTACTTTTTTAATTTTAAAGTAGTTAGTTATTTAACAAAAAATAGATTAATAAGAAATTTACTTTTATATTATGTGTTGATATAATTATGGTAGGAGAGTTATTTCCTACCATAATATTTACTCACTAACATAAATAAAATATTCTTTATTTAAAGACTGAAGCAAATAAGATTAATTGATTTTATTAAAATAAAACAAAGATGTTATCAGTCTTAGTTCATTTCATTAAACTAGATAATTAAGGCAAAGTAATTATTAAAGTTCATCTTAATACTGCTTAAAAAATATGTTATAAAAAGTGGTGTTATATCTATTAAATTTTCAACTGAAAATGCAAAAAATAAAGATATGTAATTTTAGAGGGGATTATTATATATCATAGTAATTGATGAAATAAAAATAAGACTAAATTAGTTAGGAGGTTGATTGTTTATGCCGATGAATCTTAATTTAGGAGATATCGTTGAATTAAAAAAACAACATGCATGTGGATGTAAACAATTTGAAATAATTAGAGTTGGTATGGATATAAAAATAAAATGTACTAACTGCAAGAGGCTAATTATGTTAGATAGACCAACTTTAGAAAAAAGAATAAAGAAAATCATAACTGAATAGAGACAGCTTTAGTTAAAGAGTTACGTAACCTAATAAAAATTCATATATATAATTAGGTAATATATAGGGGGTGCTTTAACATGGCAGTTAGATTTGCAGAAAGAATGGGGAAAGTTGAAGGTTCAGCTATACGTGAGTTATTAAAACTTACAGCTAGACCAGAGGTAATATCTTTTGCAGGTGGTATGCCTGCTCCAGAATTATTCCCAGTTGAAGAGATGAAAAAAGTTTCAGTTGCAGTGTTAGAAGAACAGGGGAAAGTTGCATTACAATATACTACAACAGAAGGATATCTTCCATTAAGAGAAAAAATAGCAGATAGAATGAATAAAACACTTAAAACAAATGTTGGCCCAGATGATATATTAATAACAAGTGGATCTCAACAAGGTCTTGATTTCTCAGGAAAAGCATTTATTGATAAAGGTGATGTTGTTTTATGTGAAAGCCCATCTTATATGGGTGCATTAAATGCAATGAAAGCTTATGAACCAGAATTTATTGAAATTAAAACTGATAATGATGGTATGATAATGGAAGATTTGGAGAAAGTATTAGCTTCAAATGATAAAGTTAAATTAATATATGTTATCCCTGATTTTCAAAATCCATCAGGTAGAACTTGGCCTTTAGAAAGACGTATTAAATTTATGGAAATCATAAATAAATATGAAATACCAGTAGTAGAAGATAACCCATATGGTGAATTAAGATTTGATGGAGAAACTTTACCATCTTTGAAATCATTAGATACTAAAGGATTAGTTATTTATCTTGGTACTTTCTCAAAAATATTCTGTCCAGGATATAGACTTGGATGGACTTGTGCTGCTCCAGAAATATTAACAAAATTCAATGTTTGTAAACAAGGAGCTGATTTACAAGCATCTACAATAAGTCAAATGGAAGTGAATAAATTCATAGAAATGTATGATTTAGATGCACATGTTGAAAAAATAAAAGAATGTTACTCTAAACGTAGAGATGTAATGTTAAAAGCAATGGAAGATGAATTCCCAGATTGTGTTGAGTTTACACATCCACAAGGTGGATTATTTACATGGGTTACATTCCCAGAAGGCATTGATGCTGGAGAAATGGCTAAAAAATGCTTAGAAAAAAATGTAGCATATGTGCCAGGAGCTTCATTCTATCCAAATGGAGGAGTATATAATACTTGTAGACTTAACTATTCAAATATGCCTGAAGATAAAATAATAGAAGGTATAAAAAGAATGGGAGAAGTATTAAGAGAAGAACTAGCAAAAGAAGAATTAGCTACAAATAAATAAGAAAATATATACTCCTAATGGGGTTAATAAAATAAATAAAAAGCAGGCAAAGTATTACTTTGTCTGCTTTTTATTGAAAAAATGGATAGCTATTAAGCTATCCATTTGGGAGATTGGGATGAAATATATTTAAGTTATGGGGGCTATATATATTTGTATTATTTATCATATGTAATAAAAATATACATATATTGAATAATTTAAATAAAATAATGGCAAAAATATATAAAAGCTAATTATAAAATTATAACAACTAAAAATAGGCATAAATAGTTTGACATAGCTTATTATAAATGATAAAATACATAAGTATGAGAATTTATTCTCATTTCTCTGCTCTGCAAAAGCGGAGCCGTTAAGTCCAAAGGGAGGTGAAATTAATGAAAAATTATGAATTAGTTTACGTTGTAAGACCAAACGCTGAAGACGAAGTTAAAGAAGCTGTATTAAACAAAGTACAAGAAGTAATCTCAGCTAATGGTGAAGTTGAAAAAGTTGATACTTGGGGAAACAAAAAATTAGCTTACCAAATAGCTAAATTCTCTGAAGGTTTCTACGTATTAGTAAACTTCAAAGCTTCTGCTGATCTTCCAAAAGAATTAGACAGAAACTTAAAAATAAACGAAAACGTAATAAGACATATGATAGTTTGTGCTTAATTAGCATTTAACTAGTTTTATTATGAATAGGTGGTGCTTTTATGAACCATGTAGTTTTAGTTGGTAGATTGACTAAAGATCCAGAATTAAGATATATGCCTGGTAGTGGAACTCCTGTTGCTAATTTCACATTAGCTATAGATAGAGATTACACTAAAAAAGATGGAACTAGAGATACAGACTTTATACCAGTAGAGGTAATAGGTCCTTCGGCTGACTTTTGTGCTAAATATATAACAAAAGGAAGACTAGTTGCAGTTCAGGGAACAATAAGAGTTGATAGATATCAAACTCAAACTGGAGAAAATCGAACATTTACTAAAGTAAGTTCTAGAACGGTACAAGCTTTAGAAAGTAATAAAAATAGATCTGAAAATTCATACGGAGAAGGTCATCAAGGTTCGCAACCGACTTTCGAACCTAACTTCGAGACACCACAAGGATTAGATCCAAATGGTTTCCAAGCAATAGATGATGACGATATACCATTTTAAAGAAGGAGGGGACTCTAGATGATAAACAAAAAAAGACGTAAAAAAAGAAAAGTATGTCAATTCTGTGCTTCTAAAGACGCTAGAATAGACTACAAAAATACTCAAAGATTACAAAAATATGTAACTGAAAGAGGTAAAATATTACCAAGAAGAATATCAGGAACATGTGCTAAACATCAAAGAGAATTAACAGTAGCAATAAAAAGAGCTAGAAACATAGCACTTTTACCATATACATTAGACTAATAAAAATGCCTTCCATTGAGTTATCAATGGTGGGCTTTTTTATTTTAAGTAATAAACCTGCTTTTAAAGATATTTAGATATTTAATGGAAGTAAATTTTTAATTAAAATCAAACTTTAAAAATTCAATATTAGATAAAAATGAGAAGGGCATGAGACCTTCTTTTTTCATTGTATTTAATGTAGTAAATTATGATATAATGTTTATATATTGAGGAGGGGGACGATTGTGCGAATAGAAAAAGGTTCTGATATTACTAAGAATGTAAAAATTATAGAATGGATAAAAAATGAAATACTAATAAGTGTTAGTGATTTATTTAATTTAATATTCAAGGGAGTAAAACCTATTGATGATAAACTTCAAAATACTTTAGCGAACATAATAATGTTAACATATCTACTGGGGAAAAGATTAGGTATTAGTTTTGATGAAATAGACTATAAAATAAAGGAAAAATCAAGACAAGGAATAAAAGAAGAACATAGTATAGAAACATGGTTTGGAGATTTGTCAAAATTGGAAGAACACATAGACAATAGGGAGTGATTTGAATTGAATAAAGATTTAAGACTATCAAGAGTATTACTGATAGTCATTTTAGCTATAATATTAATATTAGTAAGTTTAAATATATCTCAATTAAGTTTATTATTGTTATTAATACCGATACCTTTTGCATTAATCGGAACATTGTCGAATTTAAAAAATAATATAATTTCATTATCAGTTACATTTTTATCGTTAATGTATTTTACTAAATATGCAAATGCTATGGATATATTTATAAATAGTATTATTCCAGGAACAATAATAGGTATTATAGCTAAAAAAGTTATAAATGATGAAAATAGTAATAAATATGAGCCTGTTTTTGCAGGAATAATAATATTTATAATTTCTATAGTAGTACATTATTTAATATCAAAATATGTTTTTAAAACAGATTTATTGGAAGAATTATTGAAAATGTTTAATGAAAGTATGGAATTTCAAAAAGGTTTATTTGAATCAACAAATAATGATTCAATAAGTTTGCAAAATATAACAGATACTTTTAGAAATATAATACCGTCCATATTATTTTTCAGAAGTATGATGTTATCAATAATTATATATTTTATTGAAGTATTTACTCTAAAAAAAATCAAATATGCAGATTTATCGGAAATAAAGTTTAGAAATTTTTATTTACCGGGAAATGCTATAGTTATTTATTTTATATTATATTTAATAATGATATTACTATCATATATAAAGACACCATTATATACAGATGCAATATTTTTAAATTTAGAAATAATATTTAACTTTATGTTTATAATACAAGGAATTTCAGTATCTGTTTATTTTATTGCAAAATGGTTAAAAAAAAGTTTAAATAATAAAATATTTATGGGTGCATTATGTATAGGAATATTTGGAATGACAGGTATTTCTTTCATTGGTATGGTAGATAGTATATTAGATTTCAGAAGAGTAAGAGTTTATAAATCTAGATAGGAGGGTAGAAATGAGGAATAAGCCAAACTTTAAAATAAATATGCCAGAAATAAATATATATATATTAATTATTGGAATAACAAGTTTAGCTCTACTTTTCTATAATTTATATGTAGGATGTTTATTTTTCTTTATTTTTATTTATATAGTCTTTCATAACTGGAGAATTTCAAATTTTAGAAAAAAAGAATGGAATAAGTATATTGAAAACTTATCCTTAGATATAGATGAAACAACAAAAAAGGCGATAATGAATCTTCCTATACCTCTTTGTATTCTTGAGTTTGATGGAAATATATCTTGGTATAATAAAAAGTTTTATGAAATGACAGAATCACCAGATTTATTAGGTGAAAATATAGATAACATTATTAAAAATATTAACTTAAGAAAAGTATTAAATGAAAATAAAGAGATGTATACGGATGTATGTTATAAAGACAGAGAATATACAGTTGTTTACAATGTAATAAAAAATGAACAAAATAAACAAGTAAAGTATCTTATGATGCTTTATTGGATAGATAAAACAGAATATTTAAATCTTGCTCAAAAATATGAGGAAGAAAAAAATATTATAATGTTAATACAAGTTGATGGATATGATGAAGTATTAAAAAGTGCTAGTGAAGAAAAAAGATCTCTAATATCTGTAGAGTTGGAAAGAATCTTATCAGGATTAGAAACAGATTTACATGCGGCAGTAAAAAGAACATCAAAAGATAAATACATAGTAATTACTAATCAAAAAGGTTTATCAAAGTTACAAGAAAATAAATTTACAATTTTAGATACTATAAGAGATATTGATTATGGAAATACTCTGCCTGTTACTATTAGTATAGGTGTTGGTCGTGATGGAGAATCCATATATGAAAATATTCAATTAGCAACAGGAGCTCTTGATTTAGCATTAGGTAGAGGTGGAGATCAAGCGATTGTTAAAACAAAAGATAAATTTGAATTTTATGGAGGAAAATCTAAAGCTGTTGAAAAAACGACCAAGGTTAAATCCAGACTAATAGGACATGCATTAAAAGAAATAGTATCTCAAAGTGAAATGATTTATATAATGGGACATAAATATCCAGATTTAGATGCTTTAGGATCAGCAGTTGGAATATATGATATATGTAAGTCTCTAAAAAAAGAAACTCATATAGTTTTAGACCAGGTTAATGAATCCATAGATGAATTTGTTAGAAGATTAAATAAGTGTGAGTATTATAATGATTTATTTATAAGTAGAGAAGAAGCAATTAAAAACTGTACAAGAGATACCTTAGTAGTTGTAGTAGATACTCATAGACCTAGTTACACAGAATGTGAAGAGTTACTAAGTATAAGCAAAAAAGTCGCTGTAATAGATCATCATAGAAAAGGCGTTGAATCAATAAAAAATACAGTACTTGCATTCCATGAGATATATGTATCATCTACATGTGAAATGGTAACAGAAGTTGTTCAATACCTTGAGGATGATGTTAAAATAAATAAACTTACTGCTGAAGGACTTTTAGCAGGAATAAATTTAGATACAAAGTTTTTCGCATTTAAAACTGGGGTAAGAACTTTTGAAGCAGCATCTTATTTGAAAAAATTAGGAGCAGATACTACAGAAGTTAAGAAACTTTTCAGAACAAATGTAGAAGATTTTAAAGCAAAGGCAGATATTATAAGTAATACTCATATTATTGATAATAAAATATGTATTTCTTATTCTAAAACATATACAGAAAATATAAATGTAGTTATTGCACAAGCTGCAGATGAACTACTAACAGTGAAGAATATTGAGGCCTCATTTATACTAGGAGAGAAAGATGGAACTATATTTATAAGTGCAAGGTCTTTAGGAAAAATAAATGTTCATGTTTTAATGGAAAAGCTGGGTGGTGGTGGACACATAGATATAGCTGGAGCACAGTTACAAGGCGTGTCTATTGACGAAGCATATAATAAAGTAAAACAAATTATTGAACAATACTTAAGGGAGGAAGACTAAATGAAAGTAATTTTATTAAAAGATGTAAAAGGAACAGGAAAAAAAGGAGAGGTTAAAGAGGTAAGTGATGGATACGCAAAAAACTTCTTATTACCTAAAAAAATGGCTGTAGTTGCTGATAATACAAATATTAAAGAATTAAATGAAAAAAATAAATCTAAAGAAAATAAAGCTCAAAAAGAATATGAAGCAGCTGTAGAATTAGGAAAGAAAATGGAAGATATGGCTGTAACTATATATTCAAAAGCTGGTGATGGTGGAAGATTATTTGGTTCAATAACTTCTAAAGATATAGCAGAGCAAATAAAGAAACAACATAGTATAGAAGTAGATAAAAGAAAAGTAATGCTTGATGAACCAATCAGAGCATTAGGATCAAGATTTGTTGAAATTAAAATACATCAAAAAGTTACTACTAAAATAAGAGTAGACGTAAGAGAAAAACAATAAGCACTAGGTAGAGGTGATAATAATGGAGGATATAAATAGAATTCCTCCACATAGTGTGGAATCAGAACAATCAATACTAGGTTCGATTATTCTTGACAAAGATGCAATAATAACTGTTGCAGAAACAATAAATCCAAGCGATTTTTATAAAGAAGCACATAAAATTATATATGAATCAATGTTAAGTCTTAATAGTAATAATGAGCCTATAGATTTGATAACATTAATAGAGGAATTGAGAAAAGAAGGACATTTAGATAATATAGGCGGAATAAGTTATCTAACAAGTCTTTCAACAATAGTTCCAACGACATCAAATGTAAAGTATTACGCAAACATAGTTAAAGAAAAATCTGTAATGAGACAACTTATTAAAGCCTCTAATGAGATTATAAACTTAGGATATGATGCTTCTACAGATGTTCAGGAAATATTAAATAAAGCAGAAAAAAGTATATTTGACATATCTCAAGAAAAATCAGGAGATGATATTCAACCAATAAATGCAGTACTACAAGATACTTTTGATATGATTGAAAAGTTATGTACTGAGAAAAAAGAAGTAACAGGAATTACAACTGGTTTCAAAGACCTAAATAAAAAAATTAATGGTTTACAAAGAACAGATTTAATTTTATTGGCAGCAAGACCTGCTATGGGTAAGACGGCATTTTCATTAAACCTTGTTCAAAATGCAGCACTAAAAGGTGATGCATCTGTGGCAGTGTTTAGTTTAGAGATGTCTAAAGAGCAGCTAGTTCAACGTATGCTTTCTGCACAATCAAACGTTGAACTAAGTAAAATTAAAACAGGTACACTTGGAGAGTCTGATTGGCCAAGAATAATAGATGGTATGGCAGTACTTTCTGAAGCTAAAATTTTTATAGATGATACTCCAGGTATAAAAATATCAGAAATTAGATCAAAATGCAGAAGATTAAAAATGGAAAAAGGATTAGATTTGATTCTGATAGATTACCTTCAATTAATGGAAGGTGAAGGTAAAAATGAAAATAGACAACAGGAAATAGCTAAGATTTCAAGATCATTGAAAATACTAGCTAAAGAGCTTGATTGTCCTGTTGTTGCTCTGTCTCAGTTATCTCGTTCTCCAGAACTTAGAAAAGACCATAGACCAATATTATCAGATTTAAGAGAATCAGGTTCTATAGAGCAGGATGCTGATATTGTAATGTTCTTATATAGAGACGAATATTATCATGATGACTCAGAAAAAAAGAATATTGGTGAAGTTATAGTGGCAAAAAATAGACATGGTGAAACAGGTAATGTAGAGTTAGTTTGGTTTGGACAAGTTCAAAAATTTGCCGACAAAGTTAGAGAAGTATAAACAAATATCCACAGAACAACCTTTCTATAACAAAGAAAATTGTGGATATTTTTACAAAAATAGTATTAAATATAGCAGATATCATAAAAAAATATACACAATATCCACAATGTATATGTGGATAAATGTGTATAACTATAAATATGTGTATAAAATTTAAAGTAAGAGTTGTTTATAAGATTTTATATCTTTTAAACAACTCTTAATTATGTCCACAAATATATAGATATGGAGGATAATAAAATGAAAGTAGAAATATTTTTTGTATATCCAATAATGGGAATTGTTAATAAAGAAAGTAATTTGTTTAGAATTGTAGATAATGATCTAAAAGAGAGTTTGGTAGTTTATTTGATGGAGGAAAAAAATCAATATAATATTTATCTGATGAATACAATGACTGGAAGCATGAATAAGATTTTCACAGCAAAAGATTTAGAGGAAGTTGATAAATTTAATAACATATTTATAAAAAATAAAGAGCATATTATTAAAAGGAAAGACCTAGAGAACATGGAAAGATACATATTAAAAGTAAGAACTGTTTAAAAAAGTTGAAACTGAAACGAATATTTGATAAAATGTATACGTAAGTGTTCGAAAATGAAAATAAATTATGTACTTATATAAGTAGTATATAGATAATAGAGGTGAAATAGATGAAAACAGTAGCGGTTGTTGGCTCTCAATGGGGAGATGAAGGAAAAGGAAAAGTTATTGATTTTCTTGCTACTCAAGCTGATGTAGTAGTAAGAGGTCAAGGTGGTAACAACGCAGGACATACATTAGTAGTAGATGGAAAGAAATTTGCATTAAGATTAATACCATCAGGAATATTAAACCCAAATACTATAAATGTAATAGGTAACGGAATAGTATTTGATCCAAAAGGTTTCTTTGAAGAAATAGAGATGCTTGAAAGTAACGGAATAAGCACTAAAAATATAAAAATAAGTGATAGAGCTCATATAGTATTCCCATACCATAAAGAATTAGATGGATTAGCAGAAGAAGCAAGAGGGGATAACAAAATAGGTACAACTAAAAAAGGAATCGGTCCTTGCTACATGGATAAAACAGAAAGATCAGGAATAAGAGTTTGTGATCTTATGGATAAAGAAATATTTGCTAAGAAATTAAAACTTCAAGTAGATGCTAAAAATAAATTAGTTACAGGCGTATATGGAAAAGAAGCTATGTTTGATTTTGATGAAATATACAATGAATTCATAGTATATGCAGAAAAAATGAGACCATACGTGGAAGATACAACTGTAATCGTTTATGATGCAATAAAAGCTAATAAAAAAGTATTATTTGAAGGTGCTCAAGGTACTTTACTTGACTTAGACTTAGGAACATATCCATTCGTAACATCTTCTCACCCAACATCAGGAGGATTTGCAGTAGGTGCTGGTGTAGGTCCTAACATGATAAAAGATGTTGTTGGTATAGTTAAAGCTTATACAACAAGAGTTGGAGAAGGTCCTTTTGTAACTGAATTATTCGATGAAACTGGAGAAAGAATAAGAACTCAAGGTAGAGAATTTGGAACTGTTACAGGAAGAGCTAGAAGATGTGGTTGGTTCGATGCTGTTATAGTAAAATATGCAGCTAGAGTAAATGGAATAACAAGTATTTCGTTCATGTTATTAGATGTATTAACTGGATTTGATAAAATAAAAATATGTACTGCTTACAAAATGGGAGATAAAATAATAAATAACTTCCCAGCTTCATTAGAAGATTTAGCAAAATGTGAGCCAGTATATGAAGAGTTAGATGGATGGAATGAAGATTTAACTAATATTGAAAAATTCGAAGACCTTCCTGAAAATGCTAAAAAATATATAGCTAGAATAGAAGAACTTATAGATGTAAATATAGATTTAGTATCTGTAGGTCCAAATAGAACTCAAACTATAATAAGAAGAAATATATTTGAATAAAAAACATTTTAATAAATGTTTCACATAGAACAAAAGGAGAAAACTATTACCAGTTTTCTCCTTTTTGAATTTTATCAATTTTATTTTGCCATCTTAAATCAGATCCAATAAATTTAATCATTTTAAAGTTGTCAAAAATACGTGAGAATATTCTTTGAGAATAAAGCTCTCCCAATTGAGTTGGATTAAGATTAGTTGAAATAATAGTTTTTTTACCATTTAATAAACGAGTATTTAAAATAATAAATAATTCACTTAGTGTAAATGAATTAGTAAGCTCTGTTCCTAAATCATCAATTATTAAAAGATCACACTCAAATAAATTCTCATAATCATCTCTTGATAAATAATTATCAGAGTTTCTAAATTTATATTCTTCTATTATTTCAAACATTTTAAAAGCTGTTTGATAGATTACTAAATAACCTTTATCAAGAAGTTCTTTAGCAATGTAACTAGACATAAATGTTTTACCAAGTCCTGTATCACCATAAAATAATAAGTTTTTACCATTATCTTGGTCAAAATCATAAATGAATTCATCGCAGTCAGACAATATTAATTGAATATTTTGTCTTGGCGAAATCTCCTCATGTGGATCAATTTTATCAGAAAAAATGCTAGCATCAAATGTACATTGATTTTGTTTTTCAAGCATTCTCGATAAGTTAGACATTTTATAAGATTCATTTATAATAGCTTGCTTTAAACAATTGCACTTCTTTCCGTTTGGAAGAAAACCTCTGTCTTTACATAGATTACATTCATATTGAATTTCAAGATAGCCATCTGGAACATTCCATTTATTAAGTAAATCTTGTTTCTTATTAGTTAAAGCTTGAATTTTTTCTTTTGCTTCCAGCGAAAGAGCTTCTTTATTTGAAGGATTTTTTAGCACAAGTTTCATCATTTCTAATCCAACTTTATTAATTTCATCTTCAATTTCCTTTACTTGTGGAATTTGCTTATAAACATCATTTTTTCTTTGTTCCAAAAGCTTTTCAGCTTTGTCTCTTTTTCTTTCATAAGATATAAGTATATCTCTTAGAGTTGATTCCTTCATTTAACCACCTGCCTACTAAAATTTTCCCTTTTGACTTTCTCTAAGGAGTTTCTCAAGTTCATCAGGACTGTAGTTTCTAAATGTCTCATTGATATTATGGAATCTTGTTTTAACTTTAGGGGTAGAGTTATTATTACTAGGAGCAGTTTTTCCTTGTTGTTTCTTTTGATTAAACTCTTCTTCTAATTTTGCAACGTCATCTAAAGTTTTAACATTATTCTTTTTATATCTTTCGATTATACCATTAATATAAGATATAGATGGATTAGTTGTGTTTTTAGATTTGCTACAAGCTTCTAATATAACTTCTATATCCATATTATACTTATCAATCCATGTATCCATAATTCTTTTTTCTTCAGTACCAGGATTTCTGTTGAAACCTAATGATTTGAAAATAAGCTTATGAATATCATAACGTTTCTTATCTTCGATTATATTTTTTTCAATATCATCTATAGTATAAAGACCTAAATCATACCAATTTCTAAGTATTCCTTCAATATAATTGAGATTTTTAGCTACCCCGTTGTTTTTACGCTTTGAAGTTTCATAAGCATAAACAATAACATCAGGAGTAAGATTAAATTTTTCTCTTATATCTAGAATTCTTAATTTTTCAGATGGATCAAGAAATCTTCCAATTATACGATTTATACTATTAAACATTTTAGTTATGCTTGGATTTTCACCAGCAGAAACTATTCTATTACTATTAGACTTTATAGAAGGTGTATTAACTTGTAAGTTTTCAACATATAACCTTTTTAAATCTAAGAATTCAATGGAATAATCAAAATCATCTGGGCTGTCATTCTTATGCATTTTTATTATATTTTGCTTTTCCCAGAATTTCCATGCATTTATAACATCTGATAAAGGTACTTCTAAAATTCTAGAAATAGAATTATTATCAAATTTAGGATCAGGTACAGGAGAACACGCTTGTCTATATGCTAAAAGATAAACCTTAGTGTATAATCCGTCACCCATAGGCATATATATATCTATGAAGATGTTTGGAATGGTTGTCTCTCCAAAATCTATATCATTTTCTTCTTTATAAAAAAACATATAATCACCTCAGCTTCAATTATATCATAAAAGCTATTACAAATTTATATTGGAAGTTTTAAAAAAAAATATTCATAGAAAGGGAGGTATAAATTGGTTATAAAATTTGATAAAAAGAGAAGAAGATTGTTTGTCATAATTGTTGCACTTCTAATAATTATAGGTGGTAGCGTTCGCACATTTGTACTTACTAATCAAAGGGAGACTTTTACACTTCAAGATGAACAAAATAGAAATCAATATACTGTTGATGTAATATATGATGATGAAACTAATCGTATTTTATGCAATCAAAGCTTAGTTTATATAAATAATACGAAAACAACACTAGATAAAGTTTATTTACATATTTACCCCAATGCCTTTTGCGATAAAAAATCTATACCATTTGAGGAATCCGAAATGGAGAGGGCCTATCCAAATGGTTTTAATGAAGGATATATAGATATAAAAAATGTATTAAATAACAATAATAAAATGAAGTATGAAATTATAGGAGATAAGAATGATATATTAGAAGTTAAATTGGATAAATTACTAAAAGAAGGTGAATCTATAAAAATAGATTTGAAGTATAATGTTAAGTTGCCAAATTGTCTTGGAAGATTTGGATATGGAGAAAATACAGTGAATGTAACAAACTGGTTTCCAATAGCTTGTGTATATGATGATAAGGGATGGAATCTAAAAAGCTATGAAGCAGTAGGAGATCCTTTTTACAGTGATACTAGTAATTTTGAAGTAAGATTACTTGCACCGTCTAAATATAAATTGGCTACCACAGGAGAAATTGTAGAACAGAAAACAGATACAGAGAAAACATTGTACACTATAGATGCTAAATTGGTTAGAGACTTTGCATTCATATTAAGTGATAAATTCACTATTAATAAAACAAAATATAAAGATGTGCTTATTAATACATATAATTTGAATGAAAATATGAGTCAAGAGGCTGTAGATGTGGCCAAGTCTTCAATAGATATATTTAGTAACTTATTTGGTGATTATCCTTATAATACATACTCAGTAGTAGCAAGTGACTTTTTTATTGGTGGAATGGAATATCCAATGTTAGTTATGATAGACGAAAGTTTATATAATAATGAAAATAAATTTTTATTAGAATATGTAATAGCTCATGAAACTGCTCATCAATGGTGGTATAGTGTTGTGGGGAATGATGAAATAAGTGAACCTTGGTTAGATGAAGCACTTACAGAATATTCAACAGTTCTTTATTTTGAACAAAAATATGGAAAAGAAACAGGAGATAAACTTATAAAAACTATGGAAGTTCAGACACGAAATTATAAAACAAATGACATATTCAAAGCAACAACAGATTATAAGGATTCTTCAGAATATAGTCTTAGTGTTTACACAAAAGGTGCAGTAGTTTTTAGTAAAATAAGAAATGAAGTTGGGGATGAAGTATTTTTTAATACTTTAAGAGAGTACTATAATACATATAAATTTAAAAATGTAAATGGACCTCAATTTGTTGAGTTATGGAAAAGTAAAGGTGTGGATATTGAAAAAATTATAAATAATTATAAATAAAATTTTGATAGAGCATTGAAAATTAATTTAATGCTCTATTTTTTTGGTATAATATAATTTATGATAAAAAGAGAAAAGAGGTAGGCCATGTTAAAATATTGTTCTATAGGAAGCGGAAGTAGTGGAAATTGTCATTTTGTAAGTTATAAAGATACAAATATATTAATAGATGCAGGCCTTAGTGGTAAAAGAATAATTACTGGCTTAGAGGAAATTAATGCAGATATTGAAAAAATTAAAGGAATATTTATAACACATGAACATTCTGACCATATAAAAGGG
>JALFMW010000163.1 GCA_022782605.1 Clostridium sp.
TTATTTCCAATTTTCATTGGAAGATATTTACCAAAACGTTCTGCATTTTCTTTTATTAAAGTTCTTTCTCTAACTCCAATTAAATTACCTTTAATATCTCTATGCGGAATTACTATACCTTCATTTTTAGGATCATATGCAATTTCAAATTTTTTCATTGCCGCTTCAGATATATTCTCTTCTATCCATGGCTTTATAATAGGATGTGGAAGATTTTTTAAAAAATCATCTTTATAAACTTTTAATTCTACAATTTGTTTATCAATTTGATAATTTTTAACTCTACTATAATTTTTAATTGAATCCAAATATTCTTTTAAATTACTATTATCTTCTTCTATTTCATTTTCTGTAAAATTAAAATAATTAGCAACAAAAGAAATAGCTTTAGGAAGAGAATTATTTTCATTTCCATAATTTTTTACTTTTCTTATTAATTCAAAAATATCAAAACTATCGCCACATCCTGTATAACATCTAAATAAATGAGTATTATCATAATAATATAATTTATGACTTGCTTCTCCTAAGTCCTCTACAGAATGATGACAAATAGTTTTTGATATAATCATATTACCTTTAATAATAGGTTCTCCATGTAACTCAGTTAATAAATCAAAAATTTGTTCTATTGTAAGCGATTCTTTAATTTCATTTATATCATAGTTATATGGCATTAGAAAATTGACTCCTCTTCAACTTTAATTTTTAAATTTTCAATATCCATAAAATTATATGTCCAATCTGTTGCAAAAATTGGAGTAAAATTACAAATAGATCTATCTGCAACAATCCATAAATACATATCTTTATATCTTCCTTGTCTATTTTTATAAATAGACAATTTTACATTAGGAATTGCTAATCCATTTTTATTACAAAAAGGAGTTATTTTTTCTTTATCTTCTTGAGTAACATCCATTAAAATACATCCAAAATCAATTCTATCTGCTATTGCTTTTGATCCTCTTAATAAATTTTGATTTGGAGTTTCAGATTCAGTGTATTGAGCATTTAACTGTGTTGAAGATAAAATAAATACTCCATATTGAACAGCAATATCTTTTAATTTACTTGACAATAAAAAAAGAACATTATCTTCTCTAAGTCCTTTTACGCCTTTATTACCTCCAACTTCCATTAAAATTGAAGCTGATGAATGAATATAATCAAAAAAAATGTAACTGGTTTGATTTTCACGAATATGCTTTTTAATTTTACCTTCAATCATACTCATTGTGAAATCTGGTAAACATTCAAATTGAATTTTACTATTTTTTAAAATTTGACCTGCTTTTAAAACCCTTTCATATTCACCAACAAAATATTCCCCTTTTAAAATATGCTCTTCATCTACGCAAGCGATAAATGCTAAACACATTGTTTGACATTCTTCTAAATCTTGTTCTGTTGCAATATAAAGAACATTTTGTGAAGTGCCAATAGAGATCCATCTATTTTCTTTTAAACTATACATTTGATTACAGCCAATATAACACGCATCTGCAATCATAGATCGAGTTTTACCAATTCCTGTGGCGGCAGACCTTAAAAAGAATTTACCTAATCTAGCTCCACGAGTAACTGTATTAATATAATCTCCATATAAAGGATATCCTAATGCAGGAGTTTCTTTAAAAGATTCAATAAGTTGATCTATACCTTCTCCTATTTGACTTCCATTATCTACAATATTTTGAACATATTTAGCTTTAATATCTTCAATTCTATCATTAATTTTATCTGCTAACGTTTCAATAGATGAATTGTTGATATATTCCTCTTGTTCTTGAATTTTTTTAGGATTCATAATGTCATCAGGATTATAAAGCCAATTCAAATCCATTCCCGCATTTTCATAAGCTCTAAATAAAGTCATTTTCTTCATTCTATTATAATAATAATTAAATGTATTTAATGAAGAAATATCTGCAACTTTTAAAAGATATTCATAACCTTTATTTACCTCAAATTCCGCCTTTTCTTTTGGTCTTTGATTAAAATAATCTTGTAAAAGTTCAAAAGTAATATTTTTTGCACCTAATTGAAATAAATTATATAAAGCTGAAAAAGTTATTTTATGAAAAGAATTCGGAAAATCTTCTTTATTAAAAGTATATTTATCACTTTCAGACAATAAATTTAAATTAGAGTAAATATTTCCAATAACATTATTTATTGATGCAATATCAATATATTTACTACTCTTCAATATCTTCGCTCCAATCTAATAATTTGTTTTTAGTGCCTCTTTTTTTAGGAGGTTTTATTATATATTCTTTTACCTTTTGTATAAAAGTTATATTTTTATTTTGATCATTTGCAAGAAAAATAGACAAATAATAATTATAAGCATCTTTATAAACAAAAGGAACGATTCCAATAGAACCATTAGATTTATCTATTGGATTATTTTTAACTTCATAAAAATAAATTAAAGATTTTAAAATCCCACTATAACTATACTTCATATCATTAGTATAAGTTTTTATTTGTTTTTTAATCATTGCCCAATTTGCTTGATCTTTAAACAATTCATTAATATAATTATTTAATTGAACTAAATCTGGATCTTCTTTTTTAATTTCCATAGGTACTAACTCGCCAGTTGGTTCACAAGAATAGTGAGAATAGCGGCGGGCGCCATGTCGAACTCCTTGAATTGAATTTAAATCAAAAGTTTGACCACAAATTGCGCATTTAACTATATGTTTTGCCATTATACCTCCAATAATAAATTTGAAGTTATAAAAAATAACATCTTTTTTCTTATAATTAATTATAACATAAATTTTAATAAAAATAAAGCGGAAGATATATCTTCCGCCATAACTAAATTTCTTTATATTTAATTAAATCTTTGAGATCAGCTAAAATCAATGATAATGCTTCTGTTTGATTTTCATTGCATTGACTAACCTTTTTACCTTTACCAAGATTCTTTTCTGTAATCTGAGTAATTTTAGGTGCCCAATATTCTTTGAATTTAATACCTTCTTCAGTAGTACAATTAATATCTGAACTTCCTGGAATATTAGCTACAATATTATTAAATTCAGAAATAAGTTTATCAAAATTTAATTCTTCAACAGAATTTAATTTTTGCTGTTCCTCAAAAGAAGTAACAGTTGCGTTTTCAATTTCACGTTTTTTATTAATACCCTCTTGAATTGCAGCAGTTAAATTTTCTGCTGTGAATTCCTTAATATATGTTGGAGTATATTCAATTCTTGCTCTTGCAAAAAATTCATTAGTTTGAGCTAAATAAGCAGATGATTTAATAACACGACCTTCCGCATCTACTCCATTACTTTTTAAATATACTACATAATCACATTTATCAATAATAGGATTCATACATCTTTTATCACCTTTTGGACTAATAAATTTTGTTTGAGAATCCGTTTGAGCATGTGCAATAAATACAACAGTATATCCAGCTGATACTAATAAATTAATTTGACGGAAATATTCTTTTTCATATAACTGATATAAGTTATGTTTCGTATCTCCATCTGCCATAGTTAAGGCACCGTCTCCATAAGTAGAACAAACATAATCTTGACAATAAATTGAAGATGCATATACTTCATCAACAATAATTGTAGAATACATTTCTTTAGCCTTTTCTTTTGTTGCTCCTGTAAACTGTCTTACAATAGATTTAAAATCAGACCAACGTGTAACTGGTGCATATGGAACTCCATCAATACCATTTAATCCCATTTCACATGCAATTACAAATGGTTTTGGGAAACGTGTTGCCTGTGCAGATTTACCTAAGTTATTTCCTCCATAAATAAGAATAACTTTACCTTCAAGTCCGTCTGCAATTACTGATTTAGGTGCTGAAAAAATATCAATTCCTGCCATTTTTATATTTCCTTTCTTATATCAAAATTCCAATTAAAAAAATCCAAAACCCATTTTTGTTTTATAAACTCGATCATTTTCGCCCTGAGCAGTTTGATAAAACATAAACCTAAAATTTAAAAAATATATAGGGAGAATATTCTCCCTATATAAATTAATTAAAATATAAATCCACCAGCAGCAGCACTTACTCCCGCATTGCTTGGACCAGCAGAAACACTCTTCTGAGCCTGATAAGCTTCATAATCCTGTTCTTTCTTAGCTTTAAGAACCTCACGATCAGCTAAAGCTTTCTGAATTTCCTCTACAGTAATTCCATGCTCAGCATCTCCAATTTCATATGGATCAGTTGCCGCTCCTGTAATTTGCCAGTCTTTTACTTTTTTCTCATAAGTTGTAACAACAGCATCACCAAAAGCTGACTGCTCTTCTTTTGTATTAATTTTTGTTTCACTTGTAATAGAACCCCAAACTTTTGTAAAAATCATATTAGAAGGAGAAGCTTCAAGACTTTCAAAATAAGAAATTCCTTCTTTACTTCTTACAGAGAACTCAACTGGTAAAATATCGTTTTTGAAATTAAAAACAGCGCCTTTAACAATTAAGTAGTCATTAGGAATATCTCTAGTTTCATCCGCTTCTATTAATCTAACTCCATTAATAAGCATATCTACTTCAAAAACATTTCTTTTACTTTCATTCTGATCTAACTTAGAAACAATTCTAAGGAAACCACCATTATTTTCTTTAGCAGAAACAAAACCTTTTGGATTTTCTGCTGTGATTGCTCTTTCAGAAATAAAATCATTTAAAGCTAATGCAGTATCAATACTTACCATAGTAGCTTCATCTTTTCCATTATTTAAAATAGTTTTACCATTTTCAATAATATTCTTCAGAGCAGTAAAGGTATTATTATTACCACCTTTTGATGTTTTTTCTGTTACATATGTGAAAGTAACTGAGATTACATTACAACAATCTTCATCAGTAGCTACATCAATTTTACCTCTAATATAAGTTGTATTAGGAACTTTTGAGTTAGCTCCAGTTACTTTAATCTCTAAATTGTGATCATAAATTCTTCCTTCGATATGTTCGCGATTTATTGTTTTCTTCATGTTTATTTTTCCTTTCTTTTTTTTACTTATATTTATATTATAACAAAATTTTTTAAATTAGTCAAGATTTATTTTGACTTCTTTACCAAGATTAGTCAGTGAATAAATACTTGGATGTTCTCCAATTTTTTCTATATAACCGTCTGTAACAAGTTTTCGCATTCCGCCGGATACTGTTTTTGAAGAAAGATCCATTTGTTCGCCAATATCTTTAGCTTTAAATAAATTATCGAAATCTTTATAATGTTCTTTAATAAAGAGTAAAATTCTTTTTCCATTCTCAGTAAATTCTGGTTTCTCTTTATCTTTTGTTTCTTTTAAAGCTGCAAAGAAAATTGCCGCATCTTCTGATAATACTACTTTATTAGTATTTATTAAATCTTCAATTTCTTTAATAAAAGTCTCTTTTTTATTCATACTTTTTCTCCTATTTTTTCTTTATATAAATATTATATCATATTTTTTATTTTAATTCAACAGTATTCAAACATAATTCTTTAAAATGCGGCAGTTGTTCTACCCAGTCACAAAACCATTGCCATTCAGGCAATCTATGATGACGGCGTTGAAAATAAATTGTTTTTAGCTGTTGGTAATTAGTAGTCATACGAGCAGTTAAAAGCATACCACATGGATTACTATATAAAATTTCTAAATATTTTGTTTTAGCAATTTCTTGTAAAGCAAATTTATCTCCATCTGTTGCCGCCTTAATTTTTTCTTGAAGATTATTATATTCTTTAACCTTTTCTTTAATGATATCAATACATCTTGGATCAGTATATTTGATATAAGCTTTATCTAAATCAAATTTTGTAATTCGATGCATTGTAGACTGACTTGACACAAAATCAATAAAATGATAACGTTCAACTTCAACAGATAATTTAGGAGTAAAAGTCCAATCGAATTGTACTACAATTCCTTTTAAAAAATTGTCATGTCCAGTTCCAGTTGGTACTGAACCTAAAGAAATAGTTCGATCTGTAATATCAGAATTTAAACTCTCTATATCAACAGACATAGGATATTTACTTGCTTTAATGCTTTCTTCTAATCCATAAACTTTTACATTTTTAATTGTATCCATTATTTTTTTCTCCTATAATTACATCACAGATTCCATATTTTAAAGCTTCTTCCGCAGTAAACCACCAATCATCTTTAATATGCTCTTGGTATTCTTCAGGAGTAATTTTAGTATATTTTAAAGTAATATCTTTTAATTGATTTAATTGTTTAGAATAAAAATCAGCAAAATTTCTAAACTTAGAAGCATCTGCCGCATTTCCTACACTTCCCTCATGGTATAAAAAAGAAGCATGCGGATATGCAAATTTTTTATGTCCTGCAATAAAAGTAAAAAATCCACCGGAATAAGCGGGTCCTGTTGCAATAGTATAAATAGGAGTTTTTGATAACCTAATAGCATCAATCATAGTAAAAGTTTCTGTTAAAGAGCCTCCTGGAGAATTTATAAAAATTTTAATTGGCTCTCTTTTTTCGATTGGAATATTTTTATCTTCATCCTGTTGATTCCAAAATCGAATGCATCCTTCAATAGAAGTACCTATTCCATCAACGATATCTCCTAAATATAATTCTCTTTTTAAACTTCGATCTAAATCAACAAGATCTTCAAAAGAAACAATATCTTTTTTTACATTTGTTTCCAATGCGGAAAATAAATCATCTAAATTAAAATCTTCAAGTCTTTTTTCCATATTATTCTCCTTATTATTTATTTATTCCTAAAATACTATTATAACCAAAATCTTTGCTTTGGTACAAATCTATATAATATTTTTCTTTTTCATTTAAAAGAGAACTTTTACATTTTTCTAATAATTCAAAAGAAAAATTCCAAACACCATAATCTTGCATTGCTTTATATAATTTATTATTTTGCGGAGTATCAATACCTAATCCGCATTTAACATGTTCTGACCAACGTTTTGCGATATCAACGCTTTGTCCAATATAACATTCTTTTGTTTTTATATTTGTTATCTTATAAATTCCAGTAACAGCATCCGAAGTTCCTAGAACAGAAGCAGCTAAAGTTTTTAGAGGTTTTTGAAACCAATTCTGCCAAATTACCATACTTAAAACTCTTGGTCTATTCAAAGAAGCTTTTATAGTTTCTAATTTTGATATATCTAATTTATCTAATTCACTAATTGGAATACAATAGAAAGAAACATTATCTTCCATTTCTTTTTCTCTTCTTACTGCTTCTATGGCGGCAGCTCTGGTTGAACGAATTTTATCTAGGTCAGTATTAATTTGTTCGGTTTCCGCCAAAAGTTTTAATTGTTTATTTGCATATGCTTCTTCAAGATTTTTACAAAGAGTATTAAATTCTTCATCACATTTAGCATATTGATCTTCTAAAGTTTTGTAATAAGCTTCATAGGCTTTTTGAGATAAAAAGACTTGATTATTATAAGTCTCTGTAATATTTTTTTGAAGTTTTATTAGTTCAGAATCAAGATTTTCTTTTTCTTCTAAAAGGTGTTGTAATTCTGTTTTCTTTATATTATAATCTTTTTTTAAAAGATCATTTTCTTTTTTTATATTTTCATTTTCTTCTTTTGTAATATTATCTTTTTTAATTTTACTATTTAAACAATATATTGAAAATATAAATAAAATTATAATAATAAAAATCATAATTCCCATGTAAAAAATTCCTTTATAAAAAGATAAGGCTAGGTTCAAATAACCTAGCCCTATTTTAATTTTATAATAAATTATTCAGCAGACTTTGCCTGAGCTACTGCAGCGGCTGCATCAGCGGCTTTTGCTGCTTCATGATCATATGCAAGACCTGCAGCAGTTGCCTTAATAAACTTAACTGGCTTATGTGTACCATCTTCAAGTTCAATTTCTGCTGGGATTCTTTCAGCAAGTTTCTTTCTCTGAAGACCAGATGTTACAATACCATCTACAGATTTCTTCTCCATACCCAGAGCTTCTGCGATATCTGCGGATGTCATATCTGTTCCATCATTATCCTTTAAATAATTTAATACTACTAAACTCTTTTCACTAACTGCATTTGTCATTTTTTTTCTTCTCCTTTTAAAATAATATTTTTTATTAGTGTGTTATTTTATTATAATAAATCTTTATTAGAACAATATTTTATTTGTTAAGCATTTATTTTAATATTTTATTATTTTATTATATTAAACAAATTTTTAATCTAATATTGATTTATTTTTTACTTATTTATTTGATATATATATTATATCAAAAATTTTTTACAAAAGCAAGAATTTTTAAAAATTTTTTTTAAATGTTTTTATTTCTTATCTTTTGATATATTTATTATATCAAAAAATTTTATAAAAAACAAGACTAATCCTCGCGGAAATCTGCTAAGTTATTGAATAGCCTGGAGCACGAAGTGCGTAAGGATAATTCAATAACTTAAATGCCCCGCCCCACATCTCTCTAATAATATATAAAAAATAGAAAATATTGATTAATCTTTCTTGCCCAAAAGCTTCTCAAGTTCTTGTTCAGAAATTATAGGAATTCCAATAGCCTTAGCTTTAACTGATTTAGCACTATTTGAATTTTTATCATTACATACGAGATAATTAGTTTTAGTAGAGACACTTCCGATAACTTTACCTCCTTTTTCTTCAATATCTTTTTGAATTTGATTTCTTGGTTTAGAAAGTTTACCGGTAATTACAAAATTTAATCCAGCGGCAATGTTAGCTGAAGAATCTTTAACCTGAACTTCATGCTTCTTAAAAGTAAGGATTGCCGCAATTTTATCAGCTTCAACATAATCAAAATTATTTATAGCTTTTTCCATCTCTGGACCAAATCCTTCTAAATCTGACCATTTTCCGCCGACCGCATCTCTAAAATCATTCCAAGTTGGATAATATTTTACTATTTCTTTTGCTACATTTAAACCAATTAAAGGAATTCCTAAAGCAGAAATAAAATTTTCTAAATAACAATTTTTAGATTCTTCTATTGCATTTAAAATATTATCAACAGATTTAACACCGAATCCTTCCATTTGCGTCCAATAGGGTTTATATGCTTCTAAAGCATAAATACTTGTAATATCTTTTAACCATTTTTTGTCAATAAGTTTTTCTATTGTTGCTAAAGAAAGTCCTTTAATATCCATACCTTTTTTACTACAAAAATGATCAATTTTATTACTTAATTTTCCGCAACAATGAGGATTCTTACAAGATAATATTTTTACATTATTTGGAGATATTTCAAGATAGCTTTCTTCTCCACAATAAGGACATTTTATATGATTTAATTGAAAATCTTCTATATATGTTTTTGTAATATGAATACCTTTATTTCTACTCATTTTATTACTATCTTCAATTTTTTCCGCAGATAGTATCTGAGGAATAATCATATTTGCTAAATATACTTTTATAGGTTGATTTTGATAAATAAAATCTCCCATAATCTCTTGCATGATTGAAACATTATGTAAACTGGCTCTTGTTATAGTAGCACCATTAATTTCAACTGGTTTAAATACAGCTACAGGAGTCAAAATACCATTTCGGCTTAATGTCCAATCAATATACTCTAAAGTTGTTTCATAAGAAATATCTTCAAATTTATATGCTATTGCATTATTAAAAAATTTAGCAGTTTTAGTAGTATCAAAAAAACAATCATCATATTTAAAAACTATTCCGTCACAAGGAATTTCTTTGTTTTTATCTACTAATTTTTTTGCAACTTCCATATAATCATCATTTGGAGTAACATAATCATTCCATACAATAGAGAAACCTAAATTATACAAAATTTCTAATTTATCTCCATATGAAGATAAATTCATATCTTTAAAATCAAAAAGATCCCAAGCAATAAATCTTAATTTCCTTGTTGTACATAATGAAGTATCTAAACATGCTAAAGTTCCACTAGCTAAATTTCTAGGGGTTTTATAATCTCCAATTTCTTTAAAATCACTCCAGAAAATAACTGCTTCTCCATCTACTGTAATCCTTTCTTTTACAGGAATAGAAAGAGGTATATTAATAAAATGTTTAATATGTTCTGTAACATCTTGACCAACATATCCATTACCACGAGTATTGGCACTTTTAATAACTCCATTTTCATAAATAATTCTTACAGATAAACCATCACATTTAATACTAGCAATTAAATCTTGTCCTTTTGCAAATTTAATAATTTCTTCTTTTGAATGACATTTATCTAAAGATAGCATAGGTCTATCTGAAATATCAACCTTTTTAAGTGAATTTAAGATTGGTGCTCCGACCCTTTGCGTTGGAGAATCGCTATATACTAAATGAGTTTCTTCTTCTAACTTTTTTAATTTATTTAAAGAGTAATCAAATTCTGCATCATCCATAATAAGTTCTTTCCCATTATAGTATGCATAAGAAGCTTCATTTAATTTATCTATTAATTGTCTAATACAATCAGTCATTAAATTTTCTCCTTTATTTTTATATAAATATTATAACATAAAATTTTATAAAAAACAAAAAGGGAAAGATTTAATCTTTCCCTTTTACCAATTAGTCGCTACATCAAAAGCAACATTACTACCATTACTTGCAAAATCACCAGTGTCACAAACAATACCAATTCCTAGACTTATTTCTACTAGATCTCCTTTTGAATAGTTATGAAGATCTGCAGCAATCATTACAAAATCACCAAACATTTTTACTCCATCTTCTCTAATCCAAAATTCATATGAATATCCTAAATCATTCATATATTTTATTACATTTTTCATATTTAAGTTATAATAAGTTTCTTTTCCATTTGGACCATAGCATATACCATCTCTTTGGTTTAATCTCTTTTTACAGTTTTCTTCGCCACTTATATATGATTTATAAATATAGCCATAGCTATTATTGTATAATACTTTTACCCAATTTTCATTTTCAAAAATGTAATAAATTTCTTGATTTGCAGAATAAGAGTCTAAAACTTCACTTTCTGTTTTTGGTTCGATATGTATTTTTACTTCATATGTTGTATATCCTTTTTCAAAATTAACTACCTCCATTTCGAGTTCTTGTTGCTTTTGTTCTAAAATAGAAGCAACACCCGCAGTATAAAGCACTTCTGCTTGCTCATCATTTACAGATTTCTGGTCTGCAACATCAGATATGATTATTTCTTCTGCGGCATTCGTTTTTAATGGACAAAAGAAAAGTCCAAAAATAATGCCAAAAAGAAAAATCTTTTTCTTTATTTGCATCATAATTTCCTCCTATTGAGCGGCAAAACTGTATGAAATATATGATTTTTATTTATTATAAATTTATTAAAAATGTCCTTTTAATAATTTATAAATATATTATAACAAAATTTTTAATAAAAGTAAAGGAGAGATTTACTCTCTCCTTTAAATCTTTGTAGCAGATAAAACTTTATTATCTTTTAATAAAATATTTCCTTGACTAATCTTACTTAATAATGGGATGTCTTTTGCGGAAATGCATATAGAAGATTTATTTCCACAAATTAAAATATTATCTTCATTAGAAATCATTAAGCCTTTTATAATACTGCTTTTTGAACAAATAGTTCCTTTTCCTCCTCGACCTTGTAAAGGAAAATCTTCTAAAGATACTTTTTTACCTAAACCATTTTCTGTGAAAATTGCAACTGTATCTGAAGTTTTATGAATAGGTAATGCCGCAACAATTTCATCATCTTCAGATAACTTAATACCTTTTACTCCCATCGCCGCACGTCCCACTGGATTTATTTCTTTTGTAGCAAATTTAATGCTCATACCATTTTTAGTTAAAAGAATCATATCTTCTTCATCTTGGAAAATGATTCTAACAACTTCATCATTTTCCTTTACGTTTAATGCAGCAATACCTGTATTTCTATTCGTTTTAGTATATTCTTCTAAATAAGATTTTTTAACCATTCCATTCTTTGTAACGAAAATAACATACTTCGGAGTAGATTTTCTATGCAATGAAGTAATTGCAATAACTTTTTCATTTTTATCTAGTTTAATTAAACTATTTACAGAAACCCCTTTAGTAATATTAGTTCCAGTTGGAATATTATCTGCAATAGTTCGATACATTTTTCCTTTTGTTGTAAAAAACATTAAAGTATCTACTGTATTTGTTTTAATAACATCAGAGATAATTTCATCTTTTGTTTTAACGCCTTTTCCGCCTCTACGTTGAATTTTAAAGGTTGAAGTTGGAACTTTTTTAATAAGACCATTTTCTGTAAATACAATAACTACATCTTCAGGAATAATTTCCGCAATTTCTTTCTCTTCTTTTGGTACTTCAATATTAAGAAGTTCTGTCCTACGAGCATCTCCATACTTTTTAACAATATTTGAAAGTCTATCTTTTATTTCAGCCTTCTGGCGGGCAGGAGTTGATAAAGCATAATTCAAATCATTTATAAAATCAATAAGTTCTTTCTTCTCATTTTCAAGTTCAATTTTTTCCATGTGA
>JALFMW010000166.1 GCA_022782605.1 Clostridium sp.
AATGGAGATATTACAGAAATACAAAATGGATTGAACAGACAAACTGAAAATGCAGATAAAAATGGTTATGTTTCTGTTACTAACAATACAATTAAATTTGAAATAGGTTTAATTAAAATGGATGATAAAGGTTTAAATCCATTAGGTTTCACAGATGATGAATTATTTGAAATAAATAGATGGTTACTAGGTGGAACTAAAAAATACAAACCATTGGAACAAGATGGATATGTATACTATGCAATATTTACAAGTGGTACTAAGTGGTTTAACAACTATGACAAGAAAACAGGTTATCTAAAATATGAGGTGGAAATGTTACCTTATTGCTACTCTCCTTTTATAGAACAAACAGTAAAATTATCTAATAAAGACTTAGAAAAAGAAATACAACTATATAATAATTCTAATGTTGAAGAAAATGATATAGGATTAAATTTAGATGTTTCTCTTTTAGATAATGGTGACTATTTAAAGATTGAGAACTTAACAAATGGTACAATAATGGAATTTGTAGATATGTCAGATGACGAATGTAAGAAATTTCAAATAATTGGTGAAGATTTATTTGGCAATAAAATACACATTTTAAAGAGTTTAATAGATGAAGATTACAATTTAATGAGACATACTTATGTTAGGAAATGGCTTAACTTATACTATGGAATGAACAATTTAAAAATAACTTCAAATGGAGCTGTAACAGTAAAAATTAAATATAGAAATAAAATTCAGATAATGTAAAGGGAGGGGATAGAGTGAGTTATTTTGGAAGTATATATTTTAAAATGCCAAATGGTCTTGTGGCAGGTCTTAGAAATGTATTTGATGATGGAAAAATAGAAAAGGGTTCTAATATTCAATTTGACCGTCAAGCAAGACTATCTTTTATTCCCTTAAAAAATATTAGAAGGATATATAACATTTGTGATAATCATACAAATTTCAAGCCCTATGAATATGAGAACGAAAAGTTAGATGATATAGCTTATAAAGAATTAAATGCTTATATGAAACCAAAAAGAAACGCTATGCTTATAGAAACTTATGATAATAAATTGTGGTGTTGGGGTAATGGAGATTACATTGGAGAAAGCTACAAAGCTAACAACGTTCACAACAATGTATTTGTAGATGAACCTAAAGAATTTACCAAAGTGCATTACAATAATATAAAAAAGATTATTCATACTAAAAGAACTTCTAGTGTATTTAATGGGACTATTATTATAACTAAAGACGATTATGTTTATGCCATGGGCTATGGAAACTTAGGAGATGGAAGCAACAAATATTACTATGGTTCTAAAAACTTATCCTTTATCATGCCAAATTCTTTATACATGAATGTAGAGAATATTTTTATTACTAGAGATTGTTTGTTTATCCTATATAAAAATGGAACTTTAAAAGTTTATTGCGTAAATAATACTTATGGACAATCTGGGATAGGAGATAAAAGAACAGAAAGAACTTGGGTAAATATAAAAATTAATACCACAAACTTAGTAGATATTTGTGATTATATTCAAAAAGTAGACTATGAGAAAGCTTTTAGCAATTTACTACAAGGAAAAGCTACTACACTGTTTGTATATAGAAATGGTTATATAGTAGGTTGTGGCTCAAACTTTGAAACTTTAGATTCCAATGGAAATAAAATAAAGTGTTTTAATAAAGATTATCTTACAGATGATTGTGCTATTAAACCTGTAAAAACAAATTTAACAGATGTTATAAAAATACAAAATGAAATTATTTTATACGGTACTAATTTAACCAATAATAGCATTATTAACAAATATGCCCACAACAACGTAAAAGATTTTAATAGCTATTGCACTCCCTATACTTGGGGGGTTTACTTCTTAGATAGGTATGATAATTTGAAATGCTTAATTCAAGCAGATAGTAGAAAAGCATTAAGCTATTATACTAATAAAAGAGATAAAATAATTGAAGATGGCGATAGTTATAAAGTAATAGACTTTAACAATTTTTACAATGTAAGGAATTGGACTTTGAAGGATAATGTAAAACATGATTTTAAAATGGAACTTTATAAAAACACAGAAGAGTACCTATGTGATATTCCTAAAGAATATGTAGATAAGATTGAATATAAATTAGGTTTAGACATAAATAGTTTTGAAATAACTGTACCTAGATATTTAAATGCAGGAATATTGGAAAATCCTTTATATACTTTAATTAAATCAAGACAGCAAGTTGTAGTAACAGATATAAACAATATAAAAAGTAGATATATTTTAAAAGAAGGCACAGGTATATTTACTAAAACAAATGGTAGTAAGACTTTTAAAGCTTATTCTATTGAAAAAAGTATAATGAACAATACGGTGCAAGTTCAAGAAGGATATTACAATTTAAATCAAGGTGACAAAGACGAAGATAAGGGAATTATAGAAACTATAATGGGTGATACTATATTTGACATTGGCTGTGTTGATACCGAAGCTAAGAAAAAGACTTTAACGGGATATGAAACTAAGACTAAAGATATTGTAAAGCCTTCAGATATTTTTAGTACAACTAAAAAGACTAAGTTATATTGTATTAAAGAAGATATTAAGTATGGTGATACTTTATATACTTATCACAATAGAATGAAAAAACCAGAAGGTGACACAGAAGAACAAGCTGTATGGGATGAAAAAGGAATAAACATAGGCTCAACAAATAAATATGGTGAGAACCCTAGTTATATTACTTTAATTTATAACAATGTTGTAACAGGAGAATTAACAATAAATGCCAATGGAAGTTATAATGTGGACAATGAAGTAAAATGTGGTACACAAGTTATAAAAATAGAAAAACCTATAAGTTATCATTTAGTATCTATTCAAGCTATAGCTAATAATCAAATAGGGAAAAGAAATAGTATAAAACATATAGTAACTTACTTAACTAAACAAGGCGAAGATTATGTGCCAGTTTCCTTTGAACAAGTAGATGATTTTGTTAAATGTGCAACAGATAGCTCAACTACTAATATTAAAAGATATATTACTTGGGATAGTATTACTATTCAGTATACTAAGGGAAATAAAGTTACTACATATGATACTGTTGAATTTAAGTATGAGGATAAAGAAGAAAGTATAGATAGTTTCTTAACCGATATTTCAGATACTTTTACTTGTACTTTTGAGTTTGACACTATGAATAATTTTATACATTGTTTTGATGGAGAATTGAAAAACTTAGCTAATGATTCAAAAGGTTTTACTTTGGGAAAAACACGAATTAAAGATATGGCTTTAGGTGGAGTTAATGCTATTAATATGGCAAAAGTTATTGATAAATTAAATTCTGATACTAATGTTGAATTAACCTATGATGATATTACTCAAATTGAAACTAAAGATTCAGATGATGATATAATAAGTGGTTTAAAAGTAAAGGGAAAAGATGATTTAAGTATAAAAAACTATAATCCTTTAGGTTCAGATACTATTGAAAATTGGAGCTATTTTATTAATAATGGTTTATTATCTGAAGATTGTGAGAAACATTTAAATAATTATTTAGCTTTATTAGAAACAAAACAAAATGATTGGGACAAATTACAAAATAAATACTCTCAATTAACTGAAGCTATAATGTCAAAAGAAACTACAATAACTATCTGTAAACAGAGGTTACAAGAGCAGAACGCTTTTTTAAATACTCTTTTAACAGACAATAAAAATGTAGGAGATAAAACAGTTACAGAATACACTAACAATTTAAATAAATATAGTGATATTTATACAAATCTTCAAAAAGAGTTAGAAGAGTTAAAGAAACAAAAAGATGAATTAGAAGAAGAATTATTAAGTTATTCTAAAAGTATTAGTAAAAACAATATAAAAGACAATGAAGGTAAAAATGTATTTACTTATGCTGATTTACAAGAGTTAGCTTATTTACAAAGTGTTCAAGAAGTATCAGATGATTATTTTACAGACGGTAAACAACTATATGAATACTATAAAAAACAACTTGAATATAAGGTTAAAGGTTTAGTTGAGTTTACTACAACCACTAATAACATGATGAGATATTATATGTATGGTGGAAATTTAATTAGATTAGGTAATATTTATGAGTTAGACAATGACCTAAAAGAAGTATTTAAGACTGATAGAGTTAAACTAATACAGTATAATTATTATCCTAATAAATATGAGAATGGAAGCATTGAGGTAACTAACAGTTACAAATAAATTATAAAAAGTTATAAATTGGTGTTGACTTTTATAATTTAGAAAATTGTTGACAGCCTCCCATATTCGTAAAGAGTATGGAGTGATGTATTTAATAATATACATCCAAAATCCATTGAATTGCTGGAAACTCGTAAAGACACATTAACCACAACGTAAGTATGAAATAAAACTAAGCGTGAAGGTTACGAAAGTAGAAAAAATAATGTGTATGACATAAGGTTAAATCCTAAGTGTTTATATAATCGACAATCAGCAGGTAAGCTCCGAACAGGAGAAACTTCAACGACTATTCCGTAATGGAAGTACACTCAAGTGGGTGGAAGTGGTGGATGCCTACAAACAGGTAATGATATAGTCTACGCTATATGGAAACATATAGAAGTTCATAAGTTTTACAAGACTTTGAGAACTGTATAAGAGTAACGAACTTATATGAATAAGCATAAAACTTGTAAGAAGTTATAAATATATAAAAAGCACTCTATCTGTGAGTGCTATCAAATGAATTTTTAAGAATAGTAATAACAAGATTGTTAAAAGACCTATTTTGTTCTTTTGCAACATTCTCTAACTTTTCTTTTAATTCTTTTGGAATTGTAATTGTTGTTCTAGTATTTTTATTTGATATGGTCATTATCATCACCTCAAAATTATAATAACATAAAACAAAAGTGTTGACAAGGTGACAACACTATGATATTATTATAATCAGAAAGTGAGGTGAAAAATATGATAAAAGCTTTAAAAATAAGATTACTTCCAACAGAGCAACAAGAAATATTAATGTTTAAATCAATAGGTTGTAGTAGGTTTGCTTATAATTGGGCGTTAAATAGAAATATTGAACTATATAAACAAGGTGTTAAGTATAATATGTCTAATATAAGGAAAGAATTTACTCAACTTAAAAAACAAGAAAATTTTAAATGGCTAAATGAAGTATCTAATACTGCTATGGTTGAATCTATAAGAAATTTAGATGTGGCTTTTAAATCATTTTTTAAAGGTAAGGGATGTTATCCTAAGTTTAAAAGTAAAAGAAAATCAAGACAATCTTTTTATGTTAGATATGATAGGTTATATTTTAAAAACAATGATTGTAATATAGAAAAGATTGGAAAAGTAAAATTTAAAACTAATTATAATATTCCAGATTGTAAGTATAGTAATCCATATTGTTCTTATGATGGAAAGTATTGGTATTTAAGTTTTGGAATAGAAGTAGAAGAAAACCAAACTACTTTAAATAAAGATTTATCTTTAGGTATAGACTTAGGAGTAAAAGATTTAGCTATATGTTCAAATAAAACTAAGTTTAAAAACATTAATAAAACCAAAAAAGTTAGAAGAATAAAGAAAAGGTTAAAAAGGTTACAAAGACAGGTTTCTAGGAAATATGAGTTGAACAAAATAGGAAATAATTTTATAAAAACTAATAATATTATAAAATTAGAAAAACAAATTAAACTACTTTACAGGAAATTAACTAATATAAGAACCAATTATACTCATCAAATCACAAATCAAATAGTAAAATTAAAACCTTATAGAATAGTAATGGAAGATTTAAATGTAAAAGGCATGATGAGAAATAAACATTTATCTAAGGCAATAGCAGAACAAAAATTTTATGAGTTTATAAGACAAATGAAATATAAAAGTGAACTCAATGGTATAAAGTTTGTTCAAGCAAATAGATATTTCCCAAGTTCAAAAAGATGTTCTTGCTGTGGTTCTATTAAAAAAGATTTGAAACTTAAAGATAGAGATTATAAATGTAAAGTATGTGGTCTTGTTATTGATAGAGATTATAACGCTAGTTTAAATTTAGCAAATTATGAATTAGTATAGGTGAATTTTGAGAGAATACTAATTCTATGTAGGGTGCGTTGTACCCGAATTTAAGCCTTTGGAGAGCTACACCAAACTAGAGTAGATACAATTTTATTGATTGAAATAGAGTTCTATGAAGAAGGAAATAAAATGAAATTTATATATTTATAACTTTTTATAAGTTTTATGCAACGGACTTGGTTTTTAGCAATCAAGAAAAAATAATAGACGAAATGAAGTTATTTAGGAAGAATACTCAAATTAAAACCGAAAACAATACAAAATCAATTACTACAATAAACGCAAAGATTCAAGATTTACAAAATCAAATATCTCAAAAACAAGATTTAATTACACAGCAAGATAAAATAACAAAGAAAATAATTTATGGCAATTTAATAGCTAGTGGAGAAAAGACTTTATCATTAGTTAATGTAAGTTTTAACCCTAGAGATTGGAGCAAATATCCTGCTACAGATAAGAATCACTTACCTTTTCTACCAGAAGTTCATTGTATTGGTTTAAAAAATGCAATTAAACAATCCTTTGTTCGTTTTACAGGAACAGATGGAAATGACTACGTTGGATGGGCAAATGGATTAAATATTTCTACAGGATATGGTCAAGGAACTGATTACAACGTAGAAATTATGTACTCAAGAAAACCCCAATATAGTGACACCCAAGATAATATATTAGACCTAGTTGCAGGAATTAAAATTACTAAAACATTATATGAAAATAGTCAAATATCATATAATCCTATGGCAGAAGGAGTTTTTAAGACTGTAGATTTATCAGATTCAGAAGGATATAAAAAATTGCCTTATGTTGAAACTGATAGTGATAATTTCGTAGGCTATTTGCCAATTAAAGTAAAGGCTGACTTAAAATCTTATACTGGAACTGACATTATCACAGGAGAAAAAGCTAGTTTTGTGGATTTTGTATATGAGTGGTATAAAACTCAAGGGCAATCTTTACCAGTAAATGATATTCATGTACAATATCGTATTTTTGATTATCCTTCTAATTATAAGTAAAAATAAAATAAAGAAAAAGAAAGGGGAGAAATAAATGGCACAACAAGAAGTAGAAAGTCCTTCAGTATTTGAGTTTTATTATACAGAACCAAATACAGGAATTAGAGAAACTAGATATAAACAAGAAAAACATTTAGTTCAATTAAATGGAAAAATATATTTAGGCGAAAAACCTCAAGAAAGTCTAAGAGTTAGACTTAACGACCATAGCGTACAAGGTATGACAGAAGTTATGAATGAAAGTGATGTTTCTGCTCATACTTTCTATGTTGACTATAATCAAGGAATAATTACTTGTGACCAAAGTAGAGCTAACAACTCCATGATATGTTCTTATTATGCAGTAGGATGTACCAAAATAAGTGCTACTAGAGTTGTAGGAAGAACTAATGATGGTGTTCAAGAAGATTTGCAAACTATGATAGACAATGGAAAAGATTTCATAGATATGCAAACAGAATATACAAGTGCTAAGGATTTAATGGATGATTTAAAAGCTACTAAAACTACTTGTATAAATGAAATAGATACTGAAGCAAATGCTAAAAAGAAAGAAGTCCAAGATAAAATAGATGAAGCTGATACTAAAATAAATGATATAAATAATATGGTTACTAATTGTACTGTGACTTGTTTTGCAGGAAAGTTAGAAGATTCTTTAAAAGCAATTAAATCTGATGGGAATTATATAAATAAAGATAGTTGTTTTGCTGTAGAAAATGGATTATTAACTTTTACTGCTCCAGAAGAAGGAGTATATGAATTTGATGGTAGAGGTACTTCAAACGTAGCTGGTAAAATAAGTATTTCTGCTATGATAGGTACAGGTTGGTTAGTAAAAATAATATCTAATGATTTCTTTATAGGTGAAACTATCAGATTTAATAATACATTAATGATGTTAAATCAAGGACAGAAAATAACTATAAATACTATATCAGAAGATTTTGCAACCAGTGTAACCAATATTCATTTTACAATTAAATATTTAGCTAATTTTGATAAGTCTATTGCAGACTGTGAAAAGACTTTATTTGCAGGAAGGCTAAATGACGACTTATTAACAGTTAAAAATGGTTATATTAATAAAAATGCTTGTGTTAAGGATAGCTCTAATAGTGGTTATCAATATTTAACATTTACAGCACCAAGTCGAGGAGTTTATGAGTTTGATGGAAGATGTACTGCTTGTTCTGATACAGGAGAAGTGACTTGTCAAGCCAAAATAGGTACTTTAAATGGTACTTCTGGATATTTGCTTAAAGTAGTTGGAAGAGATTTATTCTATGGTGAAACTATTAGATTTAATAATACATTAATGTTATTAAACAAAGGACAGAAAATAACTCTATGGGACATAACAAATGATATAAGTAAACAAATAACAAATATTCACTTCAAAATACAGTATGTGGGTCAACCAACTTAGAAAGTAGGTGATTAAATGGCAGACAAGGTAAATCTATATACAGCAGGACTATTAGCTTCTCATATTGATGTAAACGGTCAAGGAGATAAGTTCTTATCTAACAACGGAGAGTACAAAACTGCTGATATTGAAATAGATAAAATAGAATGGCAAGATACAAACTAT
>JALFMW010000193.1 GCA_022782605.1 Clostridium sp.
TCCATTCGTAAAGCAATAAGGAAAATATTAGGATAATAAAGAATAAACCTCACTCAAATTAATGGGTGAGGTTTTATAGTATGGCAATTTGTGATAGTAAGAATATTATTGTCATATAAAATAATATAATATATTAATTAAAATAAAATTAATTAATTTATATAGATAAAATTATAAAATTAAAATTAGGCTATATTGAAAATAGAACGGATTATTAATATAGAAAATAGAATGAGGGAGAAAGGAAAAGAAGGTTATGGGAAATAAATGAAGAAACAATTCAAAAATATATTGAAAATTAATTTTATTATTGGTAAAAATAGAATTTGGTCATGAGGAAAAAGAAAGCTGCGAGGGGAGAAATAGAATTATAGTAAATGGTGAAAAAAATGAGCTTAAATAAAAAAAAGAATGGTATAGGTTAAGCAGAAAAATAAAATGGGGTGAATAGAAATGGAATAGATAAAGTAGAAAATGAAATTAGGTAAATGGAGAAAATGGATTAAGTAAAAAAAAATATAATAAGGTAATTAGGGGAAAGAAGGCTATGTGGGAGAAAAAGAACTATAGTAAGTAGTGAAAAATAGAATAATGGGGAGAGGAAAAAAGAAAGAAAAATTTGTGATTTCCTCCTAAATCACTTTTTAACTTTTATTCAATTTTCTTAAATATTTTTATAATTTGTTGATTATTTTTACTTATCGTTAATTTTAATATAAATTAATATAAATAATGTTAATTAATTAATGTTAAAATAAGATATATTAGATTAAAAATGCTTAACGCAAAATATTTATAATATATCTTAATATAATTTAAAAATGGCAAAGAGACAGATTATTAGATTAACTGAATCTGATTTACATAATATGATTATGGAGTCAGTTAAGCAAGCTCTAAAAGAGATGGAAGGTTTCGATACTTACGTTGGTAACTATAGGGATTTAGGTACTGCCAGTGGTTTAAGGAATTTCTCTGATGTAGAAAGGATGTATGACCAGTTAGGTAGATTTGTTAACAGTGATAAATCTGATTGGGATTTCCTTCACATGGAAGACTGGACTAATTTTGTAAATAGATTAAGACAGATTCCAACTGATATGAAATTCCGTTCTGGTGATATTAATGACCCAGAGTTATCTGCACATGTTGATGATTTTGTTAAGAAGGCTAATATGATTCCTTATCCAGATTTGAGTGTGTCATCTAATTCAAGCTTTGGTGATAAGGCGCAGGATGTAAAGGGTGTATTAAACTATGCATATCAGCTCTATGGTGGCTTTATTGATTATCTACGTTCAACTCATGATGGTGGTTATATGAAACAGCAGGATATGGCAAATGACTGGGACAAGTTTGATAAAGTAAAAAACCAGAATGCTATGAAAAGAAAGTCAGGAGAAGATGTAATGGATTTCATTCAATCTAATGACCCATTCTCTCATAATAAGGGAAGGGCTTTAAGGAGATATGATAATGCCATGAATAAAATAAATAGTATGGATTAATAATATTAATTGGGATAAAAAAAAATAAGCTGACTCATTAATTTGGGCCAGCTTTTATTATGCTTTATAAAATGCATATACACAATAAAAAAGCTAGACCGTTATCGCAACGCCCTAGCTTCCACCTTCATCCTTTCTCCATAAACATGATAGTCTTTATTAGACTATAATACTTAATTAAGTACCTATTAATACTTGTATGCATCCTCACGGACTTGTAATAAAATTAAGTATCTTTTAATCCCTAATAAACTAACCTAACTAAACTACAACTATGAAAAAACACTTGGGATTAAAATTCCATATCGTTTAGACTATCATCTTCCTCATCATAAAATATATGTTTCCTATAATTAGTATTATCGTAATCGTAATCATCTTCTGTATCTGATGTATATGACTCACACGCTGGGTGATTTGGTTTAACCTCAGTATAGAGAGGTTCAATACAGCAGTATGCCATTGTGTCACCATCGTCATTCATATAGTAACAACAATTCTTACATATATGTC
>JALFMW010000200.1 GCA_022782605.1 Clostridium sp.
TTAAGACCAGAATTAAAAAAAGCTGGATTCTTAACAAGAGATGCAAGAATGAAAGAAAGAAAGAAATACGGATTAAAAGCTGCAAGAAGAGCGCCTCAGTTCTCAAAAAGATAGTTTTTATTTCATATTGGAAATTTTTCAAATTGTATATACAAGATGTATTTCAACATTATGTTGGAATACATCTTTTTTGTTTACAGTGAAATTATCATTTCCTGAGAAATGTAGATGAAAAATGTTAAAAAATGAATATATATGTTTATATTTAAAATGCAAAATAGAAATCATTATATTATACTTTTAATATATTAAGAAAAAAATATAACTAAAAATAGAGTTATAACTAGGGGGATGAAAAATGATTAATATTAGACGAGTTAAAAAATCTGATGCTGATGCATTATTAAATATTTATACTCCTTATGTACATACACCTATTTCTTTTGAGTGTGATGTACCATCAAGTGAGGAATTTTTAAAACGTATTTGCCAAATTTCTAAAGACTATCCTTATCTTGTTTGTGAAGTAGATGGAAATATTGTTGGATACGCCTATGCTAATAAATTTAAGGAAAGAGAAGTTTATCAATGGGGTGCTGAATTAACTGTTTATATCGATGAAAAATATAATGGTAAAGGTATAGGAAGAACATTTTATAACGCTATTATTGATATCTTAAAACTGCAAAATATAAAAACTGTTTATGCTTTAGTAACGAAGTCCAATACTAAAAGTGATAGGCTACATAAATCTTTAGGATTTTCCATAGCAGGTATTTATCATAATACTGGCTATAAGTTAGGTGAATGGCATGATGTAATGTGTTTTGAAAAAATTATAGGTCATTATGATGCTATTCCAGAAAAATTTAAATCAATAAGGGAAATAAACGATCAATTAATAATAGATATTTGCAAGCAAAATCAAGATATATTGAATAATATAGATATAAACCATAGAAATTAAAAATATTAGGGTATAGTAATAGAGCTAGCAACCTTGAGTTGTTAGCTCTATTTATATTTATTAGTACGATTATATAGTTAATATGAATTGTAATTCTATTTATAGTTTTCTGCTCTAACTTGGAAATATCCTTGAGGATGTGCACACACAGGACATATTTTAGGAGGAGTTTTACCTTTATGTATATGTCCACAGTTTTGACATATCCAATAAACTTCTCCATCTTTCTCAAATACAGTTCCATTTTCTATATTTTCAATAAGTTTACGATATCTTTCTTCATGTTCTTTTTCTATTTTAGCAACAGCTTCAAATAAATAAGCTATTTTATTAAACCCTTCTTCTTTGGCTTCTTTAGCAAAAGTAGCATACATATCAGTCCATTCATAATTTTCTCCAGCAGCAGCATCCTTTAGATTTTCTATTGTGTCAGGTATACCATCATGCAAAAGCTTAAACCATATTTTTGCATGTTCTTTTTCGTTATTAGCAGTTTCTTCAAATATCTCAGCTATTTGATTGAATCCTTCTTTTTTAGCTTTTGAAGCATAATAAGTATATTTATTTCTTGCCTGGGACTCTCCTGCAAATGCAGCTAATAAATTCTTTTCAGTTTTACTCCCCTTTAATTCCATAATATATACCCCCTGATAAATTTAAATTTTTATTACATAAAAAATAATTAATAATTATTTATACTATATTGTAGCAGAAAATAGAAATAAAGAAAATAGAATATTTTAATAGAAAGTTTCCCACAAACCAGTTGGGGATATTGTGAATTTAGAAAATAATCTGATAGGCAAGTATGTGGATAAGTTAACTTAAATGTTTCACAGAAAACATCTAAAACTTAAATAGACAAGTTGTAATTATACATGCATATAAACAACTATTTGTAAGAAATCCTTAAGAATTACCCTATATATTATGTAAGATTTATATTTTATTATATAAATATAGAAAGTTATGAGAACTTATAAAAGGGTGTGATTATAGTGTATAATACAAGTTATAGATGACTAAGCGAAGGGGTTGAAGATGATGTATAACATATTAGTAGTGGATGATGACAAAGAAATAGTTGAATCTATAGAGATATTTTTAAGAAATGAAGGATATAACGTTTATAAGGCATACAATGGAGTAGAAGCTTTAGATATATTAGTAAATAAAGAAGTACATCTGATTTTAATGGATATAATGATGCCAAAACTAGATGGCATAAAAGCTACAATAAAAATCAGAGAAGAAAAAAATATACCGATCATCCTAGTATCAGCAAAAAGTGAAGATACGGATAAAATAATGGGACTTAATATAGG
>JALFMW010000206.1 GCA_022782605.1 Clostridium sp.
TAGGAGAACATCAAAGAATATCAGTTATGGAAGCTATAAAAGCAGTAACTATAAATGGAGCATATCAATACTTTGAAGAAGATAAAAAAGGTTCTATAGAAGTTGGAAAATTAGCTGACTTTGTTATAATTGATAAAAATCCATTAGAAATACCAGCAGAAGAGTTAGAAACTATGAAAGTATTAGAAACAGTAAAAGAAGGTAATACTGTATTTAAATTATAATAACTAACAAAGTTTACTGTATATTTGAATAAAAATATATAGTAAACTTTTTTTATGTGTATTTATAGATTTAATTAATTATATATTTTACTTTTTGTCCTCTAAAAGATATACAATTTATTTATATAAAATAGATAAATAAACATGAATTGGTAAAGTATAATTATAAATAAATTGTAAATTTTATAGGAGGAAATTATGAATAGATTAAGGGATTTAAAGTTAAAAAATCAACTTATAATATCTACATATATTCTGCTTTTTCTTTTATTTATATTAAAACCAGAATTAATGCCAAGAGTAATAAATAAGATAATAACAGCTTTTAAACCATTTATAATGGGTGGAATTATTGCTTTTTTAGTAAATCTGCCTATGAAATTAATCGAAGAAAAAGTAGTTAAACCATTATGCAAAAAAAATGAAAATTTATTAAAAATGTCTAGAGTTATATCGTTGATATACACTTTAATAATAGTGGCAATTTTATTTTGGATATTTATTAGCTACATAGTACCTCAACTGGCTGATAGTCTACTTTCTTTAACAAATAATATACCAAACTATATAAATACTCTTCAAAATGAAATAATGACAAAATTGAATGATTTTCATGCATTAGATAACACCGGCTTTAACGTTCAATCACTTATACAAAAATCATTGACTCAAATTCAAAATTTTATAAATATGTTTATTTCAAATTTATTAAATTTCACCATAGGAATTACTAATTTTTTTGTTAATTTATTTCTAGGAATTGTAATATCAATGTATATTTTACTAAGCAAAGAAAAACTAAGTTTTCAGTTTAAAAAGTTTATATATGCCTTATTTAGTAAAGAAAAATGTGAAAAAATAATATATATTTTGCAACTAACAAATAGCAAATTTTCTAGATTCATATTAGGGCAATCCATAGATGGTTTAATACTAGGAACTGTATTTTTTATAGTTTTTTCATTGTTTGATATACCTTTTGCATTATTAATAAGTATAATGATTCCTATATTAAATTTTATACCCATATTTGGGACATATGTTGGTATTATTATATCTGCATTTATAATTCTTATGGTAGAACCAACCTCTGTATTACTATTTTTAGTATTGGTTTTTACTATACAACAACTGGATGGTAAATTTGTTTATCCACTTGTTGTGGGAAATTCTTTAGGGCTTTCTCCTCTATGGATATTGCTTGCTATAGTTGTTGGAGGAAATTTATTTGGGATAATTGGAATGATACTAGGAATGCCTCTTCTTAGTGTAATTTATGAGTTATTATCTAAGTTTATAAATAAAAAAATACAAATGAAAAATATTAAATGGTAATAGGATATTTTCTATTACCATTATTTTTGAATACTTTTTATCATAAAAATAAATTTTTTTGTTGACAAATAATGTTAAAATGCATAGTATAAAATTAATTAAAAAAGTTATAACAAAAATAAAATAGTATAAAAATTTAATTTTGGTTATAATAATAATTAATTTAAACGATAAGAAAGGAGGTAAAATTATGAGTAAAAAATTATTCGTACCAGGACCAATAGATGTAAGTGAAGATGTATTAGAAAAAATGTCTACACAAGTTATTAGTCATAGAGGAATAGAAGCATCTAAATTACAAGAGAATATAACTAAAAATCTTCAAAAACTATTCTTTACAAAAAATGATATCTTACTATCAACATCCTCCGGTAGCGGCCTAATGGAAGGCTCCATTCGATCCTGTACATTAAAAAGAGCAGCAGTGCTATCCTGTGGTTCATTTGGTGATAGATGGTATAAAATGGGTATATCAAATGGTGTTCCAGTGGATTTATTTAAAGTGGAATTAGGAAAAGCTATTGAGCCAGAAATGGTTGATAAGGTATTATCTACGAATAAATATGATACAATCATGGTAACTCATAATGAGACCTCAACTGGAATTGCTAATCCAATTAAAGAAATTGGAGAGGTGATTAAAAAATATGATGATATTGTATATTGTGTAGATACAGTTAGTTCAGCTGGTGGAATGAAAATAGAGGTAGATAAATCAAACATAGACATTTGTTTAACCTCAGTTCAAAAAGCTTTAGGATTACCGCCAGGAATGTCTCTTTGTACTTTCTCAGAGAAAGCTAGACAAAGAGCAGAAAAAGTACCTAATCGGGGTTATTATTTTGACTTACTCTCAATCTATGAGTATATAAAAAATAAAAATTATCAATACCCTTCAACACCTTCCCTTTCACATATGTTCGCTTTAAATTTCCAACTTAAAAAAATCTTAAAAGAAGGCCTAGAAAATCGCTTCAAACGTCATGAAGAGATGGCCAAAGTAGTCCGCTTGTGGGCTTGTGAACACTTCCAAATTTTTACCGATGTAAATTACTTATCTAATACCCTTACCGTTATCAAAAACACACAAGGAATCAGTGTATCTAATCTCAATAAAAAATTACAAGAAAGAGGCTTTTTAATAGCCAATGGATATGGAGACCTTAAAGAGAAAACATTTAGGATTTCTCATATGGGCGATTATACAGTAGAAGATATAAATGAATTATTAGTTAATATTGATGATATCTTAGGATTTTAAAATTAATAATTTAATTTGTATTATTTGTTGTACAAAATTTTAATTAAAAAAGTTATTTTTAATATTAAGAAAATTCTTGATATTTATCTGATAAAAATATAAGGGTAATCTCAGATGCGGTGAATGGAGGTAAATAATATGTGTAAGATATTAGTTACAGATGGAATGAATAAAAATGCTATTGATAATTTAAGAAAGTTAAATATAGATGTTGAACATAAATTTTATGATGGGTTGGAACTTGGGGAAAAACTTAAGGATAAAGATATATTAGTTGTTCGTTCAAAAAATATAATAACTAAAGAAATTATAGATAAAGCCTGTGAAGGAAATACATTGAAGCTAATAATTAGAAGTGGTGTAGGACTTGATAACATAGATGTAAAATATGCAAATGAAAAAGGTATAAAAGTATTAAACACACCTAATGCAAGTACAAGATCTGTTGCAGAGCTTACAATTGGTCAAATAATAACTTTATCAAGATTTATAAATATTGCCAATGTAACAATGAGAGAGGGACAGTGGAATAAAAAACAATATGTAGGAACTGAAATTTTCGGAAAAACTTTAGGAATTATAGGGCTAGGAAGAATAGGAAAAACTGTAGCAAAAATGGCTCATGCTTTAGGAATGAATATAATTTACTATGATATTCTTGGTGAAATGGAAGGCTATGAAGATTATAAATTCTGTAGTTTTGAAGAAGTATTAAAAAGAGCAGATTTTTTAACTATTCATATACCTTTAGAAAGAGGTCAAGGATATTTAATTGGAACAAAAGAATTTAACATGATGAAAGATAGAGTTTACTTTATAAATCATGCAAGAGGTGGACTTGTTTGTGAAAAAGCATTAATAAAAGCCCTAGATACTGGAAAAATTGAAGCGGCAGCACTTGATGTTTATGAAGACGAACCAAATGTTAACTTAGAACTTGTTAATCATCCGATGGTTTCTACTACACCTCATTTAGGAGCATCAACAGTTGAAGCACAAGAAAGAATAGGCAGAGAAATTGTTAAGATAATATATAACTTTTTAGTAGAAGAAAAAGTAATAGATGATGATATGCAAATTGCATTATAAGAATAAATATTTAAATTAAAAAATAAATTATAGAAAGTAATTATGGGGGAGGAACAAAAAATGGCAATTATAAAACCTTTTAAAGCAGTAAGACCTGCAAATGAATATGTAAAAATGGTGGCAGAGCTACCTTATGATGTTATGAATAGAGAAGAAGCTAAAAAGCTTGCTAAGGGAAATAAATACTCTTATTTACACATAGATAGAGCAGAAATAGATTTAGATGATAATGTTGATGAACATGATGAAAAAGTTTATTTAAAGGCCAAAGAAAATTTAAATAAATTTATAGATAAAAATATATTTATAAAAGACGAAGAGGAAGCAATTTATATTTACAGAGAAATAGTTAATGATAGAGCACAAACTGGTATAGTTGCTTGTGTTGCCATAGATGATAATCTAAATGGTGTGGTTAAAAAACATGAATATACTAAACCAGATAAAGAATTAGATAGAACTAATCATATTAAATACTGTAATGCCAATACAGGAACTGTACTTTTAACTTATAAAAACAAAGAAGAGATAGAAAAAATAATAGATTATTATGTTTACTTTATGGCTCCAATATATGATTTTAAAACTGATGATGGAGTTATTCATACTATTTGGAGAGTTGAAAAAGAAAGAGATATTGTGGATTTAGTAAATGAATTTGCTAAAATAGACAATTTGTATATAGCTGATGGTCATCACAGATGTGCAGCAGCAGAAAATATAGCTCTAGAAAAAAGAAGTAAAAATCCAAATTACACTGGAAAGGAAGAATTTAATTACTACACTGCCATGATTGCACCAGATACTGACTTAAAAGTTATGGATTATAACAGGGTAGTAAAAGATTTAAATGGATTTAATGAGGAAGAATTTTTAGAAAAAGTAAAAGAAAAATTTACAGTTAGAAAAGCCCAAAAAAACTACAAACCAAATAAAAAGGGTCATGTAGGTATGTACTTAGATGATAATTGGTATGAAATTGAGTTTGGAAAAGAATATTTACAAGAAGGAGATGTAGTAGATACACTTGATATTTCAATTTTACAAAAACATATTTTAGATGAAATTTTGGGAATAAAAAATCCTAGAACAGATAAAAGAATTGATTTTATTGGAGGTATTAGAGGTTCAAAGGAAGTAGAAAGAAGAGTTAAGGAGGATATGAAAGTAGGTTTCTTAATGTATCCAACACACATAGATGAACTAATTTCAGTGGCAGATGAGAATAAAGTTATGCCAGCTAAATCTACTTGGTTTGAACCAAAAGTAAGATGTGG
>JALFMW010000256.1 GCA_022782605.1 Clostridium sp.
AAAAAATTACAATGATTATTATGGAAATGCCTTTGGACTCAGTCATAAACTTTCACAAAGTATTTATTTTAGACCTCATATTAAATCAGAAAAGGTCAAAGGATTATACTTTATTGGTTCATCTACTCATCCAGGAAATGGGGCATCTGTAGTAATAGGTGGAAGTAAGGTTTTAAGCAATCTAATTGAAAAAGATTATAAAAAATAAGTGTTTTGCTAAATATGGCAAAACACTTATTTTTTAACCTTCAAGGGTAACATCTTGTTTATCATACCACTTAAGTGCATCGTAAAATTCTTTTTCCTTAAAATCTGGCCACATGGAATCTACAACATAAAAATCTGCATATACAGATTGAACTGGTAAAAAGCCACTAAGTCTTCTACGACCACCCCATCTTATTATCAAATCAATGCGAGAAATATCTTCTGATTTAAGTCTTGGATTAACATGTTTTCCAAGAGGACAATGTTGTTTTTTAAAGTCTAAATCCCATGCCCATCCATAATGAATAAGGAAGTTAACTTTTATTCCACCTTTTCCGAATTTTTTTCTTTCTTTAGTAAAAGGAAGAAACTCTGCTGGAAAAGCAGGAGAATCTGTATCACCTACAACTAAAATTTCACAATCTTCTTTAGTTAGTAGCATAACTGATTCCAGACAAGCTTTGATAAATTCAATCTTTTGCTTTAAAGGACGTTTAGTATTATTCACAGTATATCCATAGAAGGTTACTTCCTCAATACCTTCCTTTTGACATAATTTATTTACCTCTAGTCCTGGATTTAGTCCATGTTTATAGCCCATCTCTTTTGATAAATTGTTATTTAATGCCCAACGTCTATTACCGTCTGGTATTACACCTACATGTTTTGGTAGTCTCATATTGCCTCCGTATGTATTGAAATTATTTACTTATTTTTCCCCAAATAATAAAAAATACACCCGGACAAAAAATAATCCTCAAGTAAGTGAGGATTATTTTTTGTATATATGTTTCAATGATTCTCCATGAGTCACCACACCATTTTTTATAAAACGGTGAAAACATACTAAAAACATATTAAATAGTAATTCATTTTCCCGATCTAATAAAATGAATTGCTATTTAATATTCCTATACTTATATTTTATTGCGAAACAGAAAAAATTACCACCCATTTTATTGAAATTTATAAAAATTTACGTAAATCTTTCGCAAAATTTTCTTCAAGCTCAATTAAATCGTAACAAAGAGCTTTGATTCCCTCCATAGCAGTGCTATATTGATTCATATATCTACATACAGACTTTATTCCCATATTACATCCTTCAGTCATTAAGTCAGCAACAACATGGTCATGCTCCCCTTTAATAAGCTTCACATTGATTTTTACCCAGGACATAGCTTTTGCTATGGGATTTGGGTGTTTTTCAGTATCATGGTATTTATTTAGTTCCTTTTGAATTTTTTCTTCAAGCTTTTCATGATCTTTAAGATATTTTTCTAAAATAGATAAAAGTTGTTTATTTTCAACTTTATCAATAACCCCTTGAATACCGTCAATACCCATTTTAGTACCAGCATCACATTCCTTTAAAAGTTTTATAGTATCTTCATTTGGCATAATTATAACTCCTTAAAAAATTTCTTCTTTTTATTATTCCAATAATTTAATTTAATAATCATAATAAAAAAGAAAAGTTAGCTTCTTGTAATTTATATCATTGAAGTAAGCTTCTAAGAGTTATATAATAAAATTTATAAGCTAAAAAAGCAGGTGATAAAATGGAATTTAAAATAGTAAATGATGTTTTGATAAACAATGTTGATAAAATAAGATATAACAAGGGCAAAAAATATTATGATGATGGTTATGTTCAAGAAATAAAGTATAGCAATGAAGATAAAATTCTTACTGTTATAGGAGAAGTAGCTTCCGCTAATAGTTATACAAATTATAATTCATCTATAAAAATAGACTTGAATAATAAAGAAATCATAGAAACAAAATGTTCTTGTGAAGACTTTAAAAAAAGAAGTTCCTACGGAAGTGGAGTAATTTGTAAACATATTGTGGCATCAAGTTTATATGTTGCAAACTTATTAAAATCAGATGTAATAAGTAAGCTTAAACAAAATACAATAGTTGTTAAAAATAATAATACAATAAAAAGAAGTAAAACTTTTATAAATAATGAATTGTTAAATTATTTTAAATCAAAACCAAGAGAAAAAGTAAAACTACATAAAAAACTTGAATATATAAGTGAACATATAATTTCATGTGATTTTAAAATAGGAATAGATAAAATGTATGTTATGAAAAACTTAAGGGAGTTTGCTTATTCAAGACTTGAATCAAAGGATCTTATATTTGGTGTAGATTTCATGTACAATCCAGTTAACAATTACTTTGACTATGAAGACGAAAAAATAGTACAAATGATAGAAGAATATGGCTTAGATTTAAATTTTAATAAGAATTATAAATCTATGACTGTTAAAGGCCCTGGTATAAGGCGATTATTTGAAGCTTTAGCTTATACAGAATTTGACTTTAAATTTAGACATATGTATTATACTCCTTC
>JALFMW010000266.1 GCA_022782605.1 Clostridium sp.
ATTGCTAAAATAAAAAAGAAGTTGTTAATTCAACTTCTTTTATTTATTCTCATTTAAATATTTTATAATTGCTCCTTTAGCAGCTTCATCTGCCAAATCATTGTATACACTTTCATTACTATGAGCTTTAACCTTTACAAAGCAGATATTTAATTCTTGGCTCATCTCTTCCATATATCTTACATATTCTTGAGTGTATTCATTTTTTGCTTGCCATTCACCACTTGCCCATAAAGCAATATTTTTTAAATCATGATATATGGCTATATTTTTACAGCCTTTATCTTTGGCTTTATTTATAGCCACTTTTACAGATTCTAACTCTCCAACTATATTCCATTGATCCCACTTATCATATCCTGCATTATAATAAGTTTCATAAGAATTATCATTTGGATTAAGTACAATTACTCCTGATCCAAATACTTGATTTCCTCTATCATAACTTCCATCAACAAATGCAATAAAATCGTAATCTTTTATAATTTCCATTGGGTCAATATATGATTTATATGTTTTTACATTTGCACTACTTCTTATGGGTTTTACATTATATCCTTCTTTTAAAACCTTAGCAGTTGTACTTACTTTTTTCTTTGTAGTTGTACTTTCTTTTTTTATAACAGGCTTTTTGTTATCTAAATTAGTTTCACCCATAAATTCAAGTGCTTCTTCTATATTTTGAAAACTTTTATATTTTGCACCTTTAAAACCAGTAACTTGCGCTGAGCAGTCTGCCCATGTAAAATATATTCCTGGTGTTTTTCCTACCCTAACTGCATAGTATTTCTTCTTTGACATACTTAAAATTTCCTTTCATTTAGTATTACAAATATATACTATAATACCATTTATAATACTAAAGTAAATCACTAATATCTAAAAGAATTATTTACTTTCTCAAATATATAATCATTTGCATGAATAAAATGTTTTTTAGTTTTCTCTTTTGCATACTCAATGGTATCAAAATCTATACTATAAAAAACTATATTTAGTATTTCTTTAGCATCATCAATTTCTTCTGTATAAACTTTTTGCGTGAAATTCTTGGTCATATTTTTCATATGAGTAAATATTTGTTTAAGAACTTTAACTGTTTTTTCTAAATATTCCAAATCTATCTCACCAGCTAAAAATGTTTCCTTCAGTAAATATATAATATAGGCATTTTCAACACCTAAATTTTCTATAAAATCATCCATAGTCAAATCATTATGACTATATTTGTCCATTTTTTTATATTGTTCCATCATTTCCAGCGAAAACTCAATATCCTTATAATCTTGTGAAAGCTTCTTGTAAATATCATAAGTGTTTTTGTTAGTACATGAAAAATAAATTTTGCTCAAATTATTAGAGTCATACTTTTTAATCATTTTCCACGCAGCATAATAAGCTATATTTGCTGATTTTTCTAGGGGAAATTTATTATTTCCAAAACTTATGGATGGTATGGCAATAGTTTTGTTTTCATTTTCAACAGCTAGTTCTATTGAATTTTCGTAACAAGAATATAATAAATAACTTTCATTTTCTTTACCATCTTTCCACTTTGGAGTACATGTATGAATTATACTTTTTACAGATAAGTCATATCCTTTGGTAATTATGCATTGTCCAATTTGACAAGGTCCACTTTTTGATAATTTTTTAGATAGTTTTTCTCCTGCATTTTTCTGAATTAACTTGTCCAAACCATCACTACCACTAAAATATTCATCTGTTGGATTAACTATTGCATCCACTTTCATATCAAGCAGTTCATCTTTTACAATTTTAATTCTATCTTCGATCATATCCTTTTCTCCTTCCCCCTTTCAACAATAAATTTTTAATTTAATTTTAAGCATAAACTCCCTTATAACATTATTGACTCTTTAATTAAATTATAAACTTTTTTTCATACTTTTTTCACAATATACAAAGAAAAAGTTAGACTAATCTAACTTTTTTTACAAAACTTTATCTTCTTTATTATTTTTTAATTCACTTATTTCATCATCTTCTATCAATCCTATGGAGGCTTCTTCCATAAAAAGATATCTATCTATATATTTTTCTAATCTAAATAATTTATAAAATAAAATTTTTAATATTTTCATTTTACACCTCTGTTTATTTTAGCCATATCTAACTTTTATAATTAAAATGTAATATATAATATGTAAAATTATTTTAGTTGTTACTATAATTATACCTCATATTAGTTCACTGTTTAAAATTTCTAATATTTCATAATAATTCAAATATATGATAAAATATTAGAAAAAAGGAGAAATTTATAAATGGCAGATTTTAAATATGATATAGTACAACACTTAGGGGTAATTTCTGAAAATCCAAAAGGCTGGACAAAGGAATTAAATCTTATTAGTTGGAATGGTGCTAAACCAAAATATGATTTAAGAGATTGGGCTCCTAACCACGAAAAAATGGGTAAAGGTATTACTTTAAACAATGAAGAATTCGAAGCTTTAAAAGATTTAATTAATAAATTATAAATAAAATAAAAAAATGATTCAAATTTACACTCTCGGATATAATTTTTACAAAAACACACCTTCATGAATGTAGTGCACCCCAATCATTAGATTTTGGATCCAACAATTGGGGTACACTACAGTATTTCACTTCAAGGGGGTATTTTTTAACATATTTTATAACCTTATCTATGTCTATAAAAATTTCATCTTTTACTCATATTTAAAGCATAATTTTTAAATTCCATTTTATTTTTATTGTGAATAATATTTTTATTCCACACCATATAAATACTTTTATAATCAATTTTATCCTTTATTTTTATAACTGAAATCTTATTAGTATTAATCAATGGTGTGTT
>JALFMW010000270.1 GCA_022782605.1 Clostridium sp.
AAAGATTGAGGTAAATGGAGAAAATGCACATCCATTATATAAGTTCTTGAAAAATGAGAAAAAAGGTTTATTTAGCAAAGAAATTAAATGGAATTTTACAAAATTTCTTGTTGATTCAGAAGGAAATGTAGTTAAAAGATATGCACCTACAGTAAAGCCATTAAAAATTGAAGAGGATATTAAAAAATTATTAAAATAATTATAGGTGGTAATGATAAAATGAATGAAAGATATGATATTGCAATAATAGGAAGTGGACCAGCTGGAATATCAGCAGCATTAAATGCAAAGATAAGAAATAAAAGATTTATTATTTTTGGAAGTAAGGAAATAAGTACAAAACTTGTAAAGGCTCATAAGATAAATAATTATTTAGGTTTTTATGGAAAAAGTGGAGTAGAAATAAGAGATGAATTTGCTAATCATTTAAAAGCAATGGATATTGAAATAACAGAAGAAAAAGTGAATAGCATTTATGCTATGGGAGATTATTTTACTTTAATGGTAAATGACAAAATGTATGAAGCTACTTCAATAATATTAGCTACAGGAGTTAATTTTGGTAAGCCATTTAAGGGGGAAGAAGAGTTTTTAGGTAAAGGGGTAGGATATTGTGCAACATGTGATGCTCCTTTATATAAAGATAAAGTCGTAACAATAATTGCTTATAATAAGCATGAAGAAGCTGAAGCAAATTTTATAGGAACAATAGCATCAAAAGTATATTATGTGCCAATGTATAAGCAAGAAATAGAAGTTGATTCATCTATTGAAATAATAAAGGATATTCCAGTGGAAATAGTAGGAGATAGTTCAGTTAAAAAACTTATTCTTAAAAATAGTGAAATTGAAACAGATGGGGTATTTATTTTAAGAGATAGTATATCACCAGGACAATTAGTTCCAGGTTTAAAAATTGAAAACAATCATGTAGAAGTTGATAGAACAATGAAAACAAATATTGAAGGTTGTTATGCTGCAGGAGATATAGTTGGTACTCCATATCAATATATTAAGGCAGCAGGAGAAGGAAATATAGCAGCATTATCAGCTGTGTCTTACATAGAACAAATAAAAAGAAAAAATAAAGAGGTATAATTTATGATGAAAGTAGTTAATAGTAATGAATTTAAAAGTGAAATTGAAAAAGATATGGTTTTAGTGGATTTTTTTGCAGAATGGTGTGGACCTTGCAAAATGATTTCACCAATATTGGATGAGTTACAAGCTGAATTTGAAGATAAAATTAACATAATAAAGGTTAACGTTGATAACAGTATGGATATTGCAGAACAATATAATATATCTAATATTCATGCATTAGTATTATTAAAAAAAGGTCAAGAAGTTCAAAGATTAATAGGATTTTCACCTAAACAGGTGATTAAAGAAAATATTGAGAAACATTTATAAGAAGGAGAAAAAATTATGATATATGATTTTAAAGTAAAAAAGACAAATGGAGAAGAAATACTTTTAGAAAAATATAAAGGAAAGGTTCTTTTAATAGTAAATACAGCAAGTGGATGTGGATTTACACCACAATATGAAGGGTTACAAAAGATTTATGATGAATATAAAGATAAAGGTTTTGAAATATTAGATTTTCCATGTAATCAATTTTTCCAACAAGCACCAGGAAGTGATGCTGAGTTATCAAGTTTTTGCAAATTAACATATGGAACAACTTTTGAAACTTTTGCTAAAATTGAAGTAAATGGAGAAAATGCTTCAGACTTATATAAGTTTTTAAAATCAGAAGCACCACAAGCAGAAGAAGATGAAGAATCAAAGTTATTATACGGAAAACTTGAAGATCTAGGGTTTAAAACTGATGGAGAAGATATAAAATGGAATTTTACTAAATTTTTAGTGGATAAAAATGGTAAGATTATTTCGAGATTTGCCCCAACATATGAACCTGAGAAATTAGCTTCAATAATAAATGATCTATTAAAATAAACTGTAGCGTGGGAATTATAGCATAATTATATATAATAGATAAAAGAATAAAGTGGCAAAACCTAATTTAGAGTAGTTACGGAGAAACGTACCATAAATAAGTGAGGTTTATAGCTTTAGGCATTGATATAACTTGCCTAAGGCTATTTTTATTATTGAAAATACCGTATTATAAGTAATATTTCAAATTATAATTTGTCTGTAAGTTTATATAATAAATAATTTTTACATTTATTTTTTATAAAAATTTATATTGATGTATGATATAAAAAATGGAATTATATATTATGATAATAATAAAGATGAAATAAAATCAAAATGATTATAAAGGGAGTGAGGTCGATAGATAAAACTTATAAAACAAGTGAAGTAGCTAAGTTGATAGGAATACATTCAAATACTGTACGTATGTATGAGGATTTAGGGTTAATATCAAAACCTAGTAGAAAAGACAATGGGTATCGTGTATTTACAGATTTGCATATATATCAACTTAAGTTAGCACGTAAGGCTTTTGAAGTTGAAGTTCTGCAAAATGGATATAGGATTTATACCTATGAAGATATCCAACGCTTAAAGGTTATTCGTTCTCTTAAATGTGGTAATTATTCTCTTTCTGCTATACTTAGAATGCTTAATAAATTATCAGAGCATAATGAAGCTGATATTAACGAGGTATTAAATTCACCTAATGAAAATGAAGATATTATTTCAGTATGTGATAAGCTTATAATTTCTTTGAATTTAGCTATTCAAAATGCTGAGGAGATATTAGAAATGTTATATGAAATGAAAAGAAAATATTCAAACCCTCCACTTTAACACCAGACTTTTGTTTGGTGTTATTATTTTTACATCAAAAAAAGGAGGATATAAAAATGGAGTATGTAATTAAGGTAGAAAAATTATCAAAAAGCTATAAAAGTTGTGTAGCGGTAGAGAATTTAAGCTTTGCAGTAAAAAAAGGAACTGTATTTGGGTTACTTGGAGCTAATGGAGCAGGTAAGAGTACAAGTATTGAATGTATACTTGGAACTAAAAAGATAGATAAGGGGGGAGTTTCAATACTAGGATTAAATCCAATATCTAATCGTAAAGAGGTATTTGAAAGAGTTGGAGTTCAGTTTCAAGAAGCTAATTATCAAGAAAATATAAGAGTTGAAGAGCTTTGTGAAATGACAGCATCACTTTATAAAAATCCAGCTAATTATAAGGAATTATTACAAAGGTTCGGAATTGAAGAAAAAAGTAAAACTTTAGTAAAGGCGCTGTCAGGAGGAGAAAAGCAAAGATTGTTTATTATACTTGCACTTATTCCTAATCCAGAAGTAGTATTTTTAGATGAGCTTACAACTGGACTTGATGCAAGAGCGAGAAGAGATGTATGGCAAATATTAAAAGACCTAAAGGAAAAAGGTTTAACAATTATGTTAACTTCACATTTTATGGATGAGGTAGAAGAATTATGTGATATTATTTGTATTCTAAAAAAAGAAAAGGTAGTATTTCAGGGAACAGTTAAAGAGGCTATTAAAGCAAGCCCTTATGAAAAATTAGAAGATGCATATCTTTGGTACACTGATAAGGAGGTAATGTAATATGAAGTCATTTAATACAATGTTAAAAACAGAGTTGAAGTTGTCATTAAGAGGAATGGACATGGTCATATTTGCTATATGTATGCCTATAGTTGTACTTGTAGTAATAGGAGTTATTTATGGAAATAAGCCTGCTTTTGAAGGGGCAAATTATACATTTTTAGAGCAATCATTTGGAGCAATAACATCTATTGCAATTTGTGCTGGAGGAGTTATGGGCTTACCTTTAGTAGTTTCAGATTATAGAAGTAAGCATATTTTAAAGCGATTTAAAGTAACACCTGTTGATCCAATAGTTATATTACTAGTAGAAGTTACTATATATGCTCTATACTCTTTAGTATCTATGAGTTCATTATTTTTAGTAGCTAAACTTTTCTTTAAATTTAATATGCAAGGAAATATTTTTAACTTCATTTTAGGATGGCTACTTGTTATGATTTCAATGTTTAGTATTGGAATTATGGTTGGTGGTATATCAAAAGATTCAAAAATTGCAGGAGTTATAGCAAGTGTGTTATATTTTCCTATGCTTATATTTTCAGGGGCAACAATACCATATGAGGTTATGCCAAATATAATGAAAAACATAGTAGATGTATTTCCACTTACACAAGGAATAAAAATACTAAAATCAGCAATTTTAGGACAATCTGTTGAGAATATTATAATACCAATAGTTATTATGTTGATAATAACTGCTATTTGTTCAGCAGTTGCAATTAAGTGCTTTAAATGGGAATAAAAATGATACATTTGTAGCTGTTATTAAATTTATTAGAATAAATACTACATCATAGTAAGTGTTAATTTATAGTATAATAGTTATAAAGAGGGGGCTAAAATATGTTAAATTTAATAAAGCCACCTGCTCTTAAAAGAGGAGATAAAATGGATATTCAGATACAACAGTGGCACATATGATGTGTTTAAGAGCAGGAGTATCTAGTTTTTATGGTCCAGCCATTTTATCAGAGTTTGCTGAAAATGTTAAAATGTTTGATTATACAAAGCATTGGGTTAATATAGTATTGTTTAATACAGAGCAAATAGGAGAAATTTATTCATCAGATAAATGAAAAATGTAAAATGAAAAATTAAAAATTGAGGAACTTAGTTAATGATGAATTAAGGGAATATATGCTACAATTGATCCATTTATATGTACTATAATATGTTACTATATAATTTTATAAATGAGGGAGAAAATATGAGTGAAAAAGAAATAATAGTTAATAACTTTTGGAAAGAATTTTTACTGCAAACAAATAGAGCTAAGGATACTTAGTTTCTTTTTTAGCGAAGGAAATGAACTAGGATATACATTTACAGAAGATATGCCAGTTATATTTGAAGATTTTAAAATGGTATTTAGTAATTAGAATATTATGATACTTCAATAGGAGGAAAGTGATGGATTATTATGCACGTGCAAAAAAATTTATATTAAAAAATTCAAGACCTCTGGATATGGCAAGATGGAACTACTTATTCGAAAATGGAAGTAAGGAAGAGGTTATTAATATTTTAAAAAATTATCAAAATGATGATGGTGGATTTGCAAATGCACTTGAACCTGATTGTTGGAATATTAATTCAACACCATTACAAACCTGGGTAGCAACTAGAATCATAAAAGAAATTAATTTAGATGATAAAAATCATCCAATAATAAAAGGAATTATAGATTATTTGGCTTCTAATAATGAATTTTTCGCTTGTTACTCTTACTGATGAAGACTTAAATCAGTATAAAGCAGACATGCAAGAAGCATTCCAAAAAGGGTTTGAAGATGTTTTTGGTAAGACGGAGGATATTATTCTTCCTGAAAAAGATATTGACAATTCTTTGAATGAGAAAGGCTCAGTTGCATATAAAGCAGTTGTTGATGGTGAAATGGTTGGAGGCGCTGTGGTGGTAATTGATGAAAAAACTCAGCACAATCATCTTGATTTTCTTTATGTTAAGTATGGTACTGATAGTAAAGGTATTGGTAAGGCAATGTGGGATGAAATTGAAAGATTGCATCCTGAAACAAAGGTATGGGAAACTTGCACCCCCTATTTTGAGAGAAGAAACATTCATTTTTATGTAAATAAATGTGGATTTCATATAGTAGAATTTTTAAATGAAAAAAATCCAGGTTCAGATATGCCAGAAGATTTTATTGGTGATGGCGGAGAAGGCATGTTTGTATTTAGGAAGCAAATGTAATATTACAACTTTCAGTTTGTATAATAGATTCATTGGAGGAAGGTATATGGGGAGAGCATTATATGGTATGCCTACATTGATAGAGTGTGATTCGTTAAAATACATTTAGATGAAAATTTAAGAGTATGTGATTTTAATGAAGAGGTATCAAAAGCTTATATAGATACAGTGTTATTTACAATAGAAATTGCAAAAGAATTAAATATACCAATATTAAATATGCATATGGATAAGGGAGTATATTTTACTTTACCTAATGAAAAAATATATCTATTTGAAAAGTATAAAGATATATACTTAAATAATTTAATTAAATTTAGAAATTTGTGTGAAGAAAAGATAGGTGAAAGTAATATAAAGATTTGTATTGAGAATTGTGATGGATATACAGAATTTATGAAAGAATCAATAAATATATTACTTCAGAGCAATGTTTTTGCATTAACTTTTGATATTGGACATGATTATTGTATCGATGATAAGGATATAGTATTTATAAATAAAAATATTAATAAATTAACACATATGCATATACATGATGCCACAAGTTATACGAATCATTTGCCACTTGGAAAAGGTGAGATTGATATTAAGGATAAAATAAATTTTGCAATAAAGAATAATTGCACATGTGTTTTAGAAACTAAGACAGTTGATGGGTTAAGAGAATCTGTAGAGTATCTTAGAAAATATCTGTAGAGATTGGTTGGGGCATAAAAAACTATAGATAAATATGAAGTAAATATAAGGCTGCACTTATGGTTGATATTGAAAATATATAACCTTAAGTGCAGTTTTATAATTATGGTTTTAATATTACCTTGATACAGTTATCTAATTTACTATGAAATATATCATAAGCATACTTACCTTCAGATAATGAAAGTTTATGGGTTATAATAATCTGCATT
>JALFMW010000209.1 GCA_022782605.1 Clostridium sp.
TTTTTTTCGTGCCAGGGTGGGTTAAATTACTTAAGCTAATTTTTTAGCTAGATTTGATAAGCTATCTACATAAATAGTATATTAAGTTTTTTTATAAATCAATTATATATCTGAATAATTAATTCCATATGTGAATTGGTAAAAAAGTCATCTTACCCCCATTTTAAGATGACTTTTTATTAATTATTAGTTTTCCTAATTGTATAATCCGTACACAATATCCCCCAAAAACATTTTCCCATTCACTAAAACTTTTTACTAATTAACTTTTAAAGTTCTCCCAAACTTATATCCGTAATAAATTCCCCAATCCTTACTACAAATACTATTATAAATATAATACTAGTGATGTACAATATACTTTTTATAATTTATACAAAAATATGTATTTTTATATAATAAAAAATAAAGATGACTTAACATCTTTATTTTTTATTTATTTAATTTACTTTTCACTATATCTTCCACATAAGATTTGCATCTTCCACAACCTTTAGTAGCTTTAGTCTCTTCTACAACTTTTTCAAAGCTATCTGCTCCATTTTTTATACTCTCTTCAATTTTTTCAAAAGATACTTGTCTACAATTACATACGCTTTTATTAAATCTTTCCATTTTATCCTCCTGTGATGATAATTTTACTTATCAATTATGATTTACTATGTTTATTCCCTTTTATATCTAATTGTAAACAAAAATTTATTTTAATTTGTAGAATAATTTAAATTATAGAACTATAATATATTGAACTAACTAATTAATTTATTAATTATACTTAATAATAATTCATATTGAAAGGGGAAACTATGAATAAATCAAAAGTATACTATACAAATCTAAGAACAGACTATAAAAATAATTTACTAGACAAACTAAAAAATTTAGTTATAAAAGCAGGCATAAATGATATTGACTTTAAAGACAAATATACAGCTATCAAAATACATTTTGGAGAACCTGGTAATTTGGCTTATTTAAGACCTAATTATTCTAAAGTAATAGTTGACTTAATAAAATCACAAGGGGGAAAGGTATTTTTAACTGATTGTAATACTCTTTATGTTGGAGGAAGAAAAAATGCCCTTGATCACTTAGATTCTGCTTACACTAATGGCTATAATCCTTTTACCACAGGATGTCATATAATAATTGCCGATGGAATCAAAGGAACTGATGAAGTTTACGTTCCTGTAGATGGTGGAGAATATGTTAAAGAGGCTAAAATAGGACAAGCTATAATGGATGCTGATATATTTATTTCAATGAGCCATTTTAAAGGCCACGAGTCTACTGGCTTTGGTGGTGCTCTTAAAAATATAGGTATGGGCTGTGGTTCTAGAGCTGGAAAAATGGAAATGCATAATAGTGGTAAGCCTTTTGTAAATGAAAATAAATGTGTAGGTTGTCGCTCATGTGCTAAAAACTGTGCCCACGATGCAATATCTTTTGAAAAAAATAAAAAAGCTTTTATAGACCACAATAAATGTGTAGGATGTGGAAGATGTATAGGTTCATGTAATTTAGATGCTATTAAATCACCTTCTGATGAATCCAATGATATATTAAATAAAAAAATAGCCGAATATTCTAAGGCAGTACTACAAGGAAGACCTAATTTTCATATTAATTTCGTAATAGATGTTTCTCCAAACTGTGATTGTCATAGAGAAAATGATTTGGCAATTATTCCAGATGTAGGTATATTTGCTTCTTTTGACCCTGTTGCTCTTGATATGGCTTGTGTAGATGCTTGTAATAAACAAAGTGTCATACATGGAAGTTACTTAGATGAAAAAGATCATTTAAGTCATGATCATTTTATCAATACTCATCCTGAAACAAATTGGGAAGTTTGTATAGACCATAGCGTTAAAATAGGAATTGGTAATAAGGAATATGAATTAATCGAAGTTTAAAATAAAAGACTATAAGGCATAAATATTAGCTTTATAGTCTTTTATTTTATTCTAAAGATAATTTATATGAATTTTCCTTTAACCATTTTTCTGATTGTTTAAAATTAGGCAGTATTTTCTTTATTAAGTTATAAAAATCCTCTGAGTGGTTCATATGCACTAAATGACAAAATTCATGTACTAATATATAATCTATTACATGTATTGGAGCCATTGAAATTCTTGAATTTATATAAATATTCTTTTGAGAAGTACAACTTCCCCATCTTTTCTTTTGCTCTTTAATTTTAATTATATTTGGAGATAAATTATTTATGACTTCATTTTCTTTTTTTAATACTTCTAATCTGTCTATTACTATTTTTTCACTCTCAATTTTATACCATTTTTTCAGTTCATTTTTAATAAATTCTTTTTCATTATTATTTGTATTTATTATTAAATCATCTTGTTTTATTGAAATATAAGCATATTTCTTCTTATTGTCCTTATTTTTATCTTCTATAAGATGTAGTTTGTATTCTTTTCCTAAGTAATAAAATATCTCACCATTTATATATTTTCTTTCTGTAAAGCTATCATCCATATATTCAAATTTATCCAAGGTCTTCATTATCCAAGATGATTTATTTATAAGTATTTTTTTCAAATATGATTTGGACATATATTTCGGACCAATTATTTCAATTGTATTTTTAGGAATTATTCTAATGGAAATAGTTTTTCTTTTTCTATATATTACTTTTACACTTATTTTATTTTCTTTATATAAAAAACTAAGATTATTAGTATTATTTTCTAAAATCACTTCATATTCTTTATTCATTTTTATCACCCAAATAATTATTAATTTCACAATGCATATGATTTTTCACATCTTTTCCTTTTACAGTATAACTTTGTCCCTTTGAGCAAAATATGGAATTAGATGTATATATTTTATCACTATCTTTGTCATAGTTTTTATTTATTAATACTTCCTCACTATTATGACACTTTTCATATCCATCATATATGAAACTTATTTTTCCTCTTCCCTTTGTAAAGGAAGTTAGTGTAAGGGGATAATCCATAAACTCACTTACAGGACCTCTTCCATAAATGAGAGATTTATTATTACTTAAATCTTCTATTTCAAAGCTTCCACTCATTTTTTGTATATCTGAAATCACTCTTCCAATATAATCATTTTCTATTTCTATTTTAAACTTATAATATGGTTCTAATAATATGTTCTCAACTTCTTCTAATCCTTGTCTTAAAGCCCTAAAAGTTGCTTCTCTAAAATCTCCACCTTCAGTATGTTTTATATGTGCTCTTCCCGTAAGTAGAGTTATTTTAAGATCAGTTAATTCAAATCCACCAAGTATTCCCCTGTGTTTTCTTTCAAATATATGTGTTTTAATTAAATTTTGATGACCAATACTTAAATCATCCACATGAGCTAAACTTTCAAAAGTTATACCACTATTTCTTTTGTTTGGCTCAATTTTTAATACAACTTCTGCGTAATGTTTTAATGGTTCAAAATGTCCTACACCTATAGCACTTTCTTTTATACTTTCTTTATATAAAATTTCACAAGGACCAAAATCTACTTTTAAGTTAAATCTTTCTAAAATTACTTCTTTTAATATTTCCAGTTGAATTTTCCCCATTATACTTATTTGAATCTCTTTTAGCTCTTCATTGTAAATAGGATTTAAAGAAGAATCTTCACTTCCTAATATTTTCATATATGAATAAGCATCTTTCATATTAACATCTTCTTCAAAGATTATTTTTGTACTTAAAGTAGGTACAATATTTGAGTTTTTTTCATGCTTTTCCAGACTACTTAATTTATTCATATCACAATCTTTAATAATATATGATGAAATAGATATTTCACTAAGTCCCTTTATAGCAACTATTTCCCCTGCATAAGCTTCATCTCTTTTTATAAATTTTTCTCCATTATAAATTCTTATCTCATTTATTTTTTCATTTATTATTTTATCATTTACTTTATAGCATACTTCCTCTTTAAGCTTTACTTTGCCAGATAAAATTTTCACAAAAGTCAGCTTATTTCTATTATCTTCAGTTTTTATTTTATATACCTTAGCAAGAAAATCTTCATTTACTTTATAATTTGTTTCACTTAATTTCTCTAGAATTTCCAAAAGTACATCTACATTTTCATTATATAAAGCAGAACCAAATACACATGGATATATTTCAGCATTTAAAAATAAATCTTTTATTTTTCCCAACCATAAATTATAATCGTACTTATCCTCTAAAAACATTTCCAGTAATTTTTCATCTTTTTCAGCGATAAATTCAATTAATTCATCACTCATATTGTTATTTAGTTCCTCTGTAAAATCAAAAATATTTTCGCTTAAATTTTCCCTTATATTTATTTCAACCTCATGTTTTTTAACAATTTCTCTATCCATCTTATTTACAAATATAATTGTAGGTATTTTATATTCTTTTAAAAGATTAAAAATAGTTTCACTATGAGATTGTACTTTCTCCACACCACTTATTATTAATATGGCATAATCTAGCATTTTTAAACTTCTTTCCATTTCAGGACTAAAATCAATATGACCTGGCGTGTCTATTAGGTAATACTTAGAATCTTTATAGTTAAAATATCCTTCCTTAGAAAAAACTGTTATACCCCTTTGTCTTTCTATTTTATTATTATCGAAATATGAATCTTTGTGATCAACTCTTCCCTTTTTTCTTATTGAATTTGTATTATAAAGTATTTCTTCACATAATGTAGTTTTTCCCCCATCTACATGAGCTAAAATACCAATTGTTTTATTCATTTTTCACCTCATTTAGTCATAATTTATAATTTTATATTATCATATTAATATATTATTAGTAAAATATTGAATATGATAAAGAGTTCTTAACGCAAAAAAGATGAACTTATATAAGTCCATCTTTTATGCTATTTCTTTATTTGTATTAGTTTTTACTCTGTTTTTTCCTTTTAATGAGTCAGCTTGATAAGTAATTATTGCAAATACTGACATTATTGAACCATATACACTTACTAATTCAAATAATGATTTTTTTTCCACCACTGCATAACTTTGATTATTATGATCTTCTTGTGATGAAGTTTCTTCATTTTCTTTTTCCACAATAATATTTTGAGAAATATAATTTATTCCACTATACATCATAGTAAAGTAATTTTTATTATGAATCATAAATAATCCACCTACTAATATAATTAAAGTTATAAATTTTGCTATTTGACTTCTCACTTTACTTTGATAATTTAACTTAAATAACTTTTTAAATATATTCATAACCCATTTCCAGTAAAACCCTAAATGTATTCCAATTAAAGCTATGGAAATATATGAAAAAGTATAGTGTATCATTTTCCAAAACATCTTTCTATTTACTGGAGCTAAAATTATATAAAAACCACTTACTATAATAAGCCCCACACTTATTAATAATAAAAAGCTGACTATATAAGATATTTTTATTCTTAATTTTATTTTCTTATCAAAAAGT
>JALFMW010000300.1 GCA_022782605.1 Clostridium sp.
AAAAAAATTCTTCATTTTCTAACTCCTTTTAAATTTATTTAGATTATATCATAAGATAATTAAAAAGCAAATATTATGATGAATATTAAGAAGAAATTAAAAGATAAAAAGACAAACATAAAATGTAGGTCAATTGAAAAAGTAAATTCTATTTGGAAAAAGTAAATTCTAATTACTGAGTAAATGCTATTTATAAGCAAAAATTTAATGTAAAAACATTGATTTTTGCTTATTTTTAGTGTAAAATGAGAATATAAACAAGAAAAAAAGACGCACTTAAGCGAGTGAATTCAAATTAATTTTTTTGAGTGTAAGACTAATTTCTATTCACTTAATTGTGCTCACAACAGTGGCAATATGCAGTTAATGTAAATGCTTCTTGTTAGAATTTTTTAATATATATACTTATAATTGAAGAAGATAAGGCTGTAATGTGACCTCATCTTCTTTTATCTTTTGTATATTAAATTTATCTAAAGTCTCTTTACCATAGAAGAATTCAAATGCTTCGTATGGAGTTTTTCCACCAAGAGATTTTCTTGGTACAGAATTTATGTGTGAGAACATTAAGTCAAGCTGGTCCTGTGTCAAATTTGACATAGATTTTTTCTTTAATATAATATCTCGTATGAACTCATGATTGTTTTCTACATGTGGTTTCTGGCTTGGCATTTGTGCATCACAATAAAATATATTGCTTCTTATTTCGCCTGTTTCTGTGTTTACTTCAAACAGTTGTGGTTTTGCAAATTCAGAGCCTCTGTCTGTTAATAATAATCCAAACAATTTTTGATACATATCATCTCCAAGAAGTTCTTGAAAAAAATTAAGAGAATTGGACATTTCTTCAGATGTTTTGTGCTGCTTTAATCGTCCTATCATGAGACCTGTGTTCTCAAATATGAATGTTTGAATGTATGGACCTTCTTGATGATTATAAACTGTGTCCATTTCTGTTGTTGCATAAGTCGGATTATTCTTTACAAATTCAACATAATCATCATATTTTCTACCAGTATAATCTGCTGATTCAGATCTTTTCTTAAGCTTATTTTTCTTTGAAATTTTTCTTGCTACTTTTCTTCTTAAGTCAATATTAGTGACACCCCAGTCTTTAAATAATCCCATTTCAATGTATGTATAAATTGTTTTTTCACATTGTGTAATTTCTTTATGATTTTGTAAAATCGTGTAAATTGACTGCCCTTGTTTGATTAAAGGGCATATTATATGTGCTAATTCAAAAAGTTCAGTTGTATTTAAATTAACTCCTTGTCTTGAATCTTTCAAAGAATATTCATAATTTTTCTGTGCGATGTTAGCATAATAAAAATATTTTGTTTTTTTACAACTTTTTATTTCAGAGCAACCATTACATGCACCAATAAACCTATCTCTTCTGAAGCATGGAACTTCTTCAAAATCAGAACATCTTCCAATACAAACTTTACAGTCTTTATAATGTTTACATTTCCAAGGTGAGTCTTCTGTTTGTGAATATCTACGTTTTCTGTTGTTTTTTATTTCTTTTCCGATTGTTGATTGACTCTTATTGAGTTCTTTTGCCGTTTCAAATTTTCTTAATCCTTTGTTGATGTTTTCTTCAATAATTTTTCTATCTTCTAAAGAAAGATGTTTACCATTAAAACTCATAATTAACCTTCTTTCCCAAGAAACATCTACTCTTTAATTATATCACTATAATTTAATCTTACAATAAGATATAATGTAATACTTATTTATATTGTACTTTAATCAAATAGAATTTACTTTTTCAATTGACCAACATAAAATGTAACATAAATGTAAAATAAAAACTATTGACTTAAATATATAAGTTATATAAAATATAGCTATGTAATTAAGTCTATTTTTGTAAATATAAAAAAGTACATTGAAAAATTCATATCCTAATAAAAGTAAAGAGTACTAAGAATACTGTTTACAAAAATGGAAATAATTAAAAAATATAAATACAAAATAAAAATAAAAAAACAAAAAATAAAAGACTAAAAAACAAAAGAAGGAGGAAAGATATGATATCAAAAATTAAGAAGGATATGAAAGGAATAACATTAATAGCATTAGTAATAACAATAATAGTGTTATTAATCTTAGCAGGAGTAAGTATAGCAACATTAACAGGGCAAAATGGAATACTTACACAAGCAAACAATGCAAAAACACAAACAACACAAAGTAAAGCAGAAGAACTAGTAACATTAGCAATAGGAGCGTTACAATCAGAGAATTTAGGAGATACAAGTAAGATAACACCAGAAGGAATAGCAAACCAAGTAAATAAGGATAACAATAGAACAGATGTAGTAGCAGAAGGAACAAGTTTTCCAACTAATATTAATTTTGTAAATGATGGTGTGAAAGTACATGTAAATGTAGACATGACAGTGGGAGAACAAGAAACTGACAAAATATATAGCGTGGATGTAGACGAGTCTGAAATA
>JALFMW010000304.1 GCA_022782605.1 Clostridium sp.
TGAGGAAATTCATATTGCACAAGCAAAATTAAATGAATTATATGATAGATTTACAAAAGAATATGGCTTAATAAATTCAAGAGCAAATGAAACAGCATTTTCTAATGATAGTAGTTATTTCTTATTATGCTCACTTGAAAAGATAGATGGAGAGGGTAATTTTGTAGGAAAAGCTGATATATTTAGCAAAAGAACTATAAAAGCTAAAAAGAAAGTATTAAAAGTAGATACTCCAGATGAGGCTTTGATTTTATCTATACAAGATAAGGCAAAAGTTGATTTAGATTATATGCAACAATTATGCAAGATAGACAAAAAAGAAATAATAAAAAGTTTAAAGGGTGTTATATTTAAAGTACCTGATTATGAAAATACAAACAATTGGGTAACTGCTGATGAATATTTATCTGGTAATGTTAGAGAAAAACTAAAAGTTGCAGAACAATTTGCAAAAGAAGATTCTAGTTTTAATATAAATGTTGAAAAATTAAAAGAGGTTATTCCAAAAGACCTTACTGCAAGTGAAATTGGAATTAAGTTAGGCTCAACATGGATACCTCCAGAAATCATTAGAAAGTTTATTTTTGAACTATTAGATACACCAAGTTATAACAGATGGGATATTCATGTTAAATATTCTAATATAACTGCTGAATGGTATATTGATGGAAAAAGTAATGACAGAAATAATGTAAAAGCATATACAACTTATGGTACATCAAGAATAAATGCATACAAAATAATAGAACAGACACTTAATCTAAAAGATGTAAAAATATTTGATACATTTATAGATGATGAGGGCAGAAAACAAAGAGTATTAAACAGAAAAGAAACTGCAATAGCTTGTAGTAAACAAGACGCAATAAAAGAAGCATTCTTAAATTGGGTATGGGAAGATCCAGAAAGAAGAAATCATTTAGTAAGACTTTATAATGATAAATTTAATTGCATAAGACCAAGAGAATATGATGGCTCTCATATAGGGTTTGTAGGAATGAATCCAGAGATAAAATTAAGAACACATCAACTTAATGCAGTAGCACATGTTTTATATGGTAATAACACATTATTAGCACATGAAGTAGGTGCAGGAAAGACTTTTGAGATGGTTGCAGCTGCAATGGAAAGTAAGCGTTTAGGCTTATGTAATAAGTCTTTATTTGTAGTTCCAAATCATATTATAGAGCAGTTTGCAAGTGAGTTTTTGCAACTTTATCCAAGTGCCAATATTTTAGTTGCTACTAAAAAAGACTTTGAAACCAAAAATAGAAAGAAATTTTGTAGTAGGATAGCAACAGGAGAATTTGATGCAGTAATTATTGGACATTCACAATTTGAAAGAATACCAATGTCAATAGAAAGACAAATTGCATTATTAGAAGAACAAATAAGTGATATTACAAAAGGAATTGCCTCTGAAAAATCAAACAGAGGAGAAAACTATACTATTAAACAAATGGAGAAAACAAGAAAATCATTAGAAACTAGATTAGAGAAATTACATAAGGAAGAAAGAAAAGATGATGTTGTAACATTTGAAGAATTAGGTGTAGATAAATTATTTGTTGATGAAGCTCATAATTATAAGAATTTGTTTTTATATACGAAAATGCGTAATGTAGGTGGAATAGCACAAACTGAGGCACAAAAATCTTCCGACCTTTTTATGAAATGTAGATATTTAGATGAAATTACAGGAGGCAAAGGTTCTGTATTTGCTACTGGAACACCAGTAAGTAACTCAATGGCAGAACTTTATACAATGCAGAGATATTTACAATATTCTGGACTAAAAGAAAATAGTTTAGAACATTTTGATAATTGGGCAAGTACATTTGGAGAAACAGTAACTGCAATAGAACTTGCACCAGAGGGTACAGGATATAGGGTAAAAACAAGATTTGCTAAATTTCATAATTTACCAGAGTTAATGTCTATGTTTAAAGAAGTAGCAGATATTCAAACTGCTGAAACATTAAATTTGCCAACACCAGAATTTGAAAATATAAATGTAGTAGTAAAACCTAGTGAAATACAACAAGAAATGGTAAAGGCTTTAGGAGAAAGAGCAGAGAAAATAAGGTCAGGAACAGTTGATGCAACAGAAGATAATATGCTTAAAATTACAAATGAGGGTAGAAAACTAGCATTAGACCAAAGACTTATGAATCCTTTATTACCAGATTCGGAAAGTAGCAAAGTAAATTCTTGTTCTGAAAATATTTATAGAATATGGGATGAAAATAGTGATAAAAAATCAACACAACTTGTATTCTGTGATTTATCAACTCCAAAAGACTTGAAAGGATATGAAAAAGAAGAATTTATAGATGTATATAATGAATTAAAGAAAAAGCTAATTCAAAAAGGTATTCCACCTGATGAAATAGCTTTTATTCATGAGGCAGACAATGAAGTAAAAAAGAAAGAATTATTTAGCAAAGTAAGAAAAGGACAAGTTAGAGTGTTAATTGGTTCAACTCAAAAAATGGGTGCAGGTACTAATGTTCAAGATAAGTTAATAGCAACTCATCATTTAGATTGTGCATGGAAACCTTCTGATTTAACTCAACGAAATGGTAGAATGATTAGACAGGGAAATGAAAATAAAAAGGTATTTGTATATTCTTATGTTACAGAGAAAACATTTGATAGTTATATGTATCAATTAGTAGAGCAAAAACAAAAATTTATATCTCAAATAATGACATCAAAAACACCTGCAAGAACAATGGAAGATATTGATGATAAAGCACTTACTTATGGGGAGATAAAAGCTCTAGCAACAGGAAATCCTAAAATATTAGAAAAGACTTCATTAGATACTGATGTAGCAAAA
>JALFMW010000212.1 GCA_022782605.1 Clostridium sp.
AAACTTATCAAAAGAAGAAATAAGACGTGCAGTAGAACTTGGATTGATGTCAGATGAAGAGCTTAAAGAAGAAGCTAATCGAAAGACAGAAGAACTAAAAACAAAAGTAGAAAAACTAATTAAACAAATATTTGATTAAAAGCAACGGGGATAAGACATAGTTTTATCCCTTATTTTGTACAAAATACGAAAGGAGAAAGCAATGAAAGACCCCGCATTTTTATTTTATAGTAGTGATTTTTTATCTGGAACAATGTTAATGTCAGATGAAGAAATAGGTCAATACATAAAATTGTTATGTTTGCAACATCAAAAAGGACATTTGAAAGAAAAAGATATGTTGAGTGTATGTAAAACACATAATGAAGATATTTTCTCCAAATTTATAAAAGATGAAGAAGGCAATTACTATAATGAAAGATTAGAATATGAAGCTAATAAGAGAAAAGCATATTCTGAAAGCAGAAGAAATAACAGAAACAAGGTTGATAATACAAATACTTGTATCTATTTAATAAAAGATATGTTGACTGGTCTTACCAAGATAGGAAGTTCAAATAAACCAGAAAGAAGATTAGTAGAACTTAAAAATCAATATCAAAATGAGAATCTTATACTAATAGCTTATACAGAGAATGTTGAACAAAAATTAGAAACGGAATTACATAATCTTTATAAAGATAAAAATCAGATTAATGAATGGTTTAATTTATCAGAAGATGACATATCAAAAATTATAAATGATAATCATATGAAATTATATATCAATAATCATATGTACAAACATATGGAAAATGAAAATGCAAATGAAAATATAAATAAAAATAATAAAAAAGTAAATGACAGTTGTGTTAACGATTTACAAGATATTATTGAGTTTTATAACGAAAATATAGGATTAATAACACCTTACGGACTTGAAGTGTTATCAAGTTATATTGAAGATATGGACAAAGAATTGATTATATTAGCAATGAAAAAGTCTGTTGAAGCAAATAAGAGGACAATTCAATATATAAAAGCAATATTAAACAATTGGTCTAAAAAAGGAATAAAAACAGTGTTAGATGCAGAACAAGAAGATAAGAAGTTTAGAAAAAAAGATAGCCAAATGGCAGAACAAAGAGAATATGAAAGTTTAGATTTTTTATATCAAAATTTAAACTAAAGGAGAGTGAAACAAATGAATGAAATGAGTGAAGAAACAAGAAGAGAAGCAAACGAAAAAGTAGATAAAACCAAAAGAGAAATACAAGTATTGCAAATATTAAGTGAATATAAAGAACTAACAGCAAAGCAAATAGCGAGGTATATGGCATACAGAAATTATACAAAAGAGATAGATTATAACCATGCAAGGCCAAGATTGACATCACTATTAGAAAAAAGACAAGTATGTATAGTGGGCAAGGAATTAGACACTGAAACACATTGCAAGGAAGTAATATATCAAATAACAGAATTGGGAAAAGAGAGGTTAAACAATGTTTAAAGTAGTATTAATAATTTTATTATGTGTTTGTGTCTTTGAAGCAGGAGTGATGCAAGGAGAGAAAGATACACTAGAAAGGGTTATGGATTATATAAAGAAAGCAAAGAATTGGGATGAATTTATGGAAAAGATTTCTGTTGAGTTCAATCAATACAATTTCAAGGAGTAGAAAATGATATATAAATATCCGCGATTAGGTGGAATATGTAAGGAATCACTAGAAAACAATTTGTGTTATGGATGCTCAAAATTAGAGTTAGAACGGATTTAAAGAACAAGCAAAATGTGATCTAGTGCAAAATAAGAAAAATATAGATTTAGGGGAGCAAATGAAAATATGAAAAGGAAAGTAAAAATAGAGTTATACAATGATCACTTTGAAAATGCTAAAAGATATGGAATACCACATGCACAGTTGATAATTGCAGATATTCCATACAATTTAGGCAATAATGCATATGCAAGCAATCCTCAATGGTATATAGATGGAGATAATAAAAATGGGGAAAGCAAACTAGCAAATAAAAGTTTCTTTGATACAGATAAAGATTTTAAAATAAATAATTTCTTTGACTTCTGTACTAGATATCTAAAAAAAGAGCCAAAAGAAAAAGGACAAGCACCGGCAATGATAGTATTTTGTGCTTTTGAACAAATGCAAATGGTAATTGATGAAGCTAAAAAGCACGGATTAGTTAAAAGTTATCCATTAGTGTTTATAAAAAATTATTCTAGTCAAGTTTTAAAAGCAAACATGAAAATTGTAGGAGCAACAGAATATGCAGTAGTACTTTATAGAGATAAGTTACCTAAATTCAACAATGGCAAAACAGAGGAGCAAAAGGGAAAAATGATATTTAACTGGTTTGAATGGAAAAGGGATTCATCAAAAGAATATGCTAAAATTCATCCAACTCAAAAGCCTGTAAGTGTATTAAAAAAGCTTATAGAAATATTTACAGACGAGGGCGATGTTGTAATAGATCCGGTAGCAGGAAGTGGAAGTACACTAAGAGCATGTGCAGAATGTGGAAGAAATGCATACGGTTTTGAAATAAAAAAAGATTTTTACAAACAAGCTAAAGAAAGAATGATAAGTGATGATATTTTAAGCGGAATTATGGAAGATGGACAAGTGACTTTAGATGCAATTATTTAAAAAAGGAGCGAAAGAGAAATGAACAGAATAGAAATACCATTTAGATTACCTAGTTTAAATCAATACATAAATGAGTGTAGAAAAAATAAATATGCTGGAGCCAATATGAAGAAAACAGTAGATAGTGACATTGCATATTATATAAATCAACTACCGAAATATGACAGACCGGTTAAAATACATTTTATATGGGTAGAGGAGAATAAAAAAAGAGATTTAGACAATGTATGTTTTGCTAAAAAGTTTATATTAGATTCAATGGTTAAGGCAGGTAAATTAAAAGATGATAATAGAAACTATGTTGTAGGTTTTGAAGATAGTTTCAAATATGACAAAGAAAGTAAAGTTATATTGGAGGTAGAAGAAATATGAGTGATTTAACAGATGAGGAGATAATAGCGACACGAAAATTACACGGATTAAATGATGATCTATTTAAGATAGAGAAAAAAATAAATAAACAAGAAAAAGAGTTAAATGATTTAGATGAGTTTGCAGACTTATTGAGACCAGAACAGAGATATTATACAAATATAATTAAAAAGTTGGTTGAAAATGCTAGAAGTGGAGGAGCAAATGAAAGATAAAATTGAAGTAGGAGAGTTTGTGAGAACAAACAAAGGTAACATAGGACAAGTTATTGATATATTTCAAGGACATTGTGTTGCCAAATATCATATTGAATTTAAAGGAAATGTAAAAGTAAAAAGGCAATATTTATCAACTAAAACAATAGTAAATCACAATAAAATAATATCTGAAATTATAGAAGCAGGCGACTATGTAAATGGCAAACTAATACATAAAATAGATAAAGGACCAAATTATTGTTATTTATATTACGGTAATTGCAAAACATTTGTAGATTATCAAATAAAAACAATACTAACAAAAGAAAGTTATATGGCTAATTGCTATAAAGTAGGAGGAAAAGATGAATAGAGAGATAAAGTTTAGAGCATGGCATAAAGATTTAAAGAAAATGTTTAAAATCGGTCAGATAACACTTGAAAAAGGTACTTGGAATTTTGAACCGAACGATAGAGACTTTATAGGAATGAGTATACCGTCTCAACCAAGTTTTGTTTTAATGCAATATACAGGATTACACGATAAAAACGGAAAAGAAATATATGAGGGAGATATATTGAAAGTATACTATAAAGGGATGTCGGAAGTAGGTTATGTAGAATATGACAATGATTACTGTGAATACAAAATAATTATAAATACTGATAAAGATTATTTTAGTTTATGGAAAAGCATAGATTTAGAAAAAATAGGCAATAAATACGATAATCCAGAGTTATTAAGAGGAGAATAGATATGAATAAAACAATAGAAAATATAGCGATATTAATATGCGTTACAATAATTTGGGTTGCATTGTTAATAACAATAACAGTTACAAGTAGAGATGATGAAAAAATAAAATTATTAGAACAAAGCTTAAATGAGCAGATAGAAGAAAAGCAAGTATATATGAATATGCTTGAGAAAAAGGAGAATAAAGATGGAACTAAAACAACTTACAAAAGAAACATTTAAAATATTTGATGTGAATAACACAAAAGAACTAAAAAATAAATTATTTGAAGTTTGCAAAAAAAACGAGACACAATATTTTAAAAAATTTAAAGAATTAGTAAAAGATTTATCAATTGACTGGTTACAAAAAATATATCAATACTATGAAGCGGATAGGGAAAACAAAGGACAAGATTATACACCTAAAAGTCTAGCAAAACTAGTTTCAAAATTGTCTCAAGTAGATGATGAAGAAGAATGCTTAGATATGTGTTGCGGAAGTGGTGCTCTAACTATTCAAAAATGGTTAGAAAATCCAAAAATGAAATTTAAACTTGAAGAATTTGATGAGAATGTAATTCCTTTTCTTATATTTAACATGATGTTAAGAAATATTGATGCAAATATTGAGCAAAAAGATGTACTAGAAGACAAAGTGTACCATTTGTATAGAATTATTCCAAGTGATGAATTTGGAAGATTAGAGGTGATAAAATGAAAACATGTATAAGTAACCCACCATACAATTTAAGATGGCAACAACCAATTTTTGCTCAAATGCAAGATAGATTTAAATACACAGCTGTACCACCTGTAAGTAATGCAAATTTTGCTTTTATACTTACAGCATTAAATAAATGTGATAGATTATGTTTTATCTTACCACAAGGAGTGCTAACGTCAGGAACAAAAGAAGAAAAAGAAATTAGACAATATCTAATTGAAAAAAATTATGTGGAAGCGGTAATTATCTGTCCAAGCAAAATGTTTGAAGCGACATCAATACCTGTTTGCATTATAACGTTAGATAAAAATAAAAAAACATCTGAAACAGTGATGATAGATGCAAAGGATTTCTGTGCAAAAGAGACTAGAGAGCAAAGGGGACAATTTGGACGGAAATGCACATGAAAACAGAGTTTACAAAAAAGAAGTAAATATATTTACAGATGAGCAAATACAAGAATTAAACAAAACAGTTAGAGAAAGGATAGAAAAAAAGGATTTTAGCAAAGTAGTAACTATTGAAGATATTAAAAATAATGATTATTCATTATTTCCATCAATGTATTTTGAAATTGAATCTGATGATTTATATGGTGTAACGAGGAGTTATGACGATATTTTGAATGATTTAAACAGAATTATAAAACAAAAGAATTGTCTAAAATTAACTATAAATGAAAGCATTGCAAAAAGTATAGGAATTTATGATGTTGCAATGCAAATGAAAGATAGTCAACAAATAAATGCTGAAATGAATAAGACACTAAAATCAATTAAATTAGAGATAGAAAAAGAAAATTATATAACATTGTCTAAAAACAAAAATGAGATTAAATTTGAGAATAATAGCAAGGAACAGGTAAGCGAAATTTTAATGCTTATTATGAACAACTGGAAAATGATGATGTATCATCTAAACAATGAAGAAAATAGATATTTAGTAGAATTAAGAGACAAACTGTTGCCTGATTTGATGTCTGGGAAGATAAATTTAGAAGGAGAGGAGTAAATAAGATATGAGTAATATAGAAAAATATATAAAACATTTTAAAACCATAACAAAGCACAAATTTTATGTTATGAAATTTTGCTTTAAATGTGGAAAATATAAAAGAGGATTAATGCATGATTTGAGCAAGTATGGAATAACTGAATTTTTTAGCAGTGCAAAATATTTTCAAGGAACAAGTAGTCCAATTGATGCAGAAAAGAAAGAAAAAGGATATAGTTTAGCATGGCAACATCATAAAGGACATAACCCACATCATTGGGAATATTGGATTGATAACATAGGCACTTATAAAAATACACCTTGTAAAATTCCGTATGATTATGTAATTGAGATGATATGTGATTGGTTAGGAGCTGGAATAGTATATTCAAAACATAAAGTGGATTATGGCAAGGCATATAGTGAACCATTAAAATATTATAATAAATGTAAAAAAGAAAGAATATTTCATCCAGAAACTCAAAAATTAATAGAATATTATTTAAACATAATTGAAACATACGGAATAAATGCTTTTTGCAAAAATGTAAGAAGAAAAGGTTATGTTTATGCTGATTACATAGGCGAAACAATTAATTTAGAGAGGAGTGATACATAGTGAAAGAAAAAATAAATAAAAGAACAACTAAAGATGGTATTGAATATTTGGAACTACAATGTATTGTTAATAATAGAATACATGATTATATTTCAAAGTATCATAATTACCCTAAATACATCAAATTACCTTTATGGATATTTGAATGTTTGAAACAAACAATGTGTGAAGTAGATTTAAAGATAGATTATAAAACAGAAGAGTTTACATTCTTTAATTTAAAAGTTTGTGAAACTGTTAGTATAGAAAAAGCAGAAGAAATTGAGGTGTTTTAAGTGAAAGAAAAAATAAAAAGAATAATAGAAAAAATTAAAGACATATTTAGTTTACATTGTCCTGAATGTGGTGGAAGAATGAAAAGCGAATATTTAGATATGGAAATAGACAAACTTGTATACAAGTGCAAAAAATGTGGAAAGGAATGGGTATAATGCAATTATTTGAAGATTTAATAAAATGTAAAGACTGTATGAATAATATAAATAACAAGTGTATTTTATATCCAGGAAAAGATACAAAAGAAGAAAATACAGGTTGCTATGTAGGAATAGATAGAAATAATAAACAAAAACTTGTAGGAGGTGTTTTAAGTGAAAGAAAATAGTAGAGAAGATAGAGTTAATATATTAAAAATAGAATGTTATATTACAATAAATGATGAGAAAGAGCCAATCTTAAATATTGGTACAAGCTTTTCAAATATGATAGAAAGTGAAGAATTTAAGTATTATAATGATGAGTTACGTAAAAATATTAAACCAGTTTTAAATGATTTAAAACAAATGTTACTAAACACATTAGAAATGGAGGACGAGCAGTGGAAAATAGTATAGAAGAAGATATAAAAATAATTAACAATTTTATAACTTATTTTAATAAAAATATTCAAAATGGAAATAAAGCTGATTTAACAGTTTTAGGAGAAGAGATAAATGCACTAAAACATATTTTATCAGATTATAAAAGAGTATTAAAAGAGAATGAAAAATTAAAAGAGGAAAACTTTAATTTGCAATGCATAGCAAAGCAATATATAGAATTGCATGAAGAATATAAAAAGTTATATGAAAGGAGCATTAGATAAAATGAACGAGGAAGAAAAGAAGGCTATAAATGATTTTAAAAGAACAGTTGAACTATATGAAGCAAAACCAATCGATAAAATATCAGTAGAGTTTGACGAATTTGATTATAAAATAGTTAAAATAGTATTAAATCTAATAGAAAAACTACAAAAAGAGAATGAAGAATTAAAAGCAGATAATTATGAATTAAATAATAGAATAACTGATTTGTTAGAAAATATTCCAGTTCAAAAAGTAAAAGACAAGATAGAAGAAATATTAAATAATAAAGAATATAGAATTGTATTTGAAGGAAATGCAGAATTTCCGGACGACGCAACAATTATTAATGCACAGAAATATATTAAGCTAGAAAAAATGCAAGAACTAATAGAAGAAAGGAAGGTAAAATAGAAATGAAATTTACATTCGGAGATATAGTTGTTGTAGATGAAAACTTGATTGGAGTAATCACAAAATGCTGGATTAACTTTCATACTGATAAAATAAAAAAAGAATATAGTTATGATATATATGTAAGAGAATTTAACTGCATAAAACAATATAAAGAAGATGAAATACAAAGATATATGGTAAGACATAAATACTTATCAGATGAAGAAATGGAATATCAAAGAAATGCAATAAACGGATTTTAAAAGGAGGACTAATCTATGACTAAAAATAGAGAAGAAAAGAAACAACAGCTCAAAAGGAATTTAGAAGATTATAGAGCGTTTGACGGAAATGAAAAAGAAATTGAGAAAATAAAGAGAAAGTTACACGAAATAGAAATAGAAGAAGAGTTTGAAGAGTATAAAAAACACAGAATGGAATATTTAAGAATAAAAGCAGAACACAAAAAAGCAATGGCATTTATATCTCAAAAAGGAATGCAAGCAGAGTGGAATAGATTCAAATATGAGGAATAATAGAGAAAACAACAAAATATAAAAACAAAAAATAGTAAATACTACACAAGAGGTGTAGTAAGTGACAGATAAAGAGATAATAGAGAAGTGGAAGGCAGGATTAAGTAAAAATAAATTAGCAGAAATATATAGAAGAGAATACAATCAGCAAATAAAGATAATAAGAAGCACAGTAAGACACAGACATGATGGAACATTTATAAGCAATTATGAGGCGCTAGCAAAAGTGGAGAGAGTAATATATAGATATTTGAAAGAGAGGTAAAAGAATATGATAAAGAGGACATTATACCCAAAAACAAAAAGGGTTCAATATAAAAACAGAGTTGTAATAACGGAAAAATTAGATGGAAGTAATATAGGATTTTTTAAGGTAAATGGAGAGCTAGTAATAGCACAAAGAAATAATATACTTTTAATGAGCGAATTAGAAGAAAATAAGCAAATGCTATATAAAGGATTAAAAGGTTGGCTAGATGAAAATGGAGAAGACTTAAAAAATAGATTAATGGAAGGAAGTGGATTATTTGGAGAATGGATAGGAATGGGAAAAATAAAATATCCAGATTTAGATAAAAAAGTGTACATGTTTGCAAAAGCTAATTATGATAAAGGAGAAATTAAGAACTTATATTATGAACATGGATTATTCAAATATCCTTTTGAAAATCAAGAATTTCCAGAATACATAGGAATAGTTCCAATAGTACAAGAAAGAGAAGATTTCCCTGATGTAGAAACACTGAATTATTTATATGATATATATTGCAAGAAAACACAAAGAAATGTGGAAGGGTTTATACTAGCTCAAAATAATAATGTAAATAAATATGTAAGAATGAAAAATGGAAAATTAGAGGCACATCATGAATAAGGAGTGATACAAATGAAAATACCGAAATATATAACTAGAAAAGAAAAAACAAGACGGAGAAATTATAATACATAAGTATAAATTTATAGAAAAATGTAACGATAATTTATTTTTATACGAAGAAGTAAAGCAGAAATATAAAAGATGTTTTACAAAATTTGATTTAGGATTAGTAAAAGAAATAATTAAACCAGGGATAAAATTAAATAAAACAAAAATAAAAGTTTAAGAGGATTAGGAGGAACGAATGAATAAAGAAGAGTTAATTAATCTGTTAAAAAATTATAAAGAAAATAATGCAAAATTAAATATCAAACTTAAAGAATTAAAAACAGCAAGGATAAATTTAAAGTGCGATGATTTTGAAACAAGTACAACATCAAGCTTTGGAATCAATCAAGATATACATAGTAAGAACAAAATAAGCAACAAAGTTTTAGACAAAATTGAAAAAAATGATGAAAGAAGAGAAGTAGCAAAACAAAAAATAAGTAATTTAGAAGCAGAAGTAAGAGAACTAAGAGAGAAAGTTGAATTAGTTAAAGATAGACTAGATGGATTAAAGTATAAAGAAAGAGAAATATTGATGGCATATTATATAGACGGAAGAACAGCAGAAGATATTGGAAATAATTTATATTTTCGATTATTCAATCAAACAAGAAGTAATAGACATATACAAAGAATAATAGAAAATGCAACAAATAAAATGTTAAATTTGTAAATGTCGTTAAAATGTCGTCAAAATGTCGTATTATTATATAAAAATATATAGTATAATAAGAATAGTAAAAATGTCACGAAACAAAAAAGTGGCACAGGCTCCTGAAGAGCAGATATTTTAAATATCTGTTCTTTTTTTGTTTTGCCTAAAAAGGAGAAAGAAAATGATTAAAGCAATGATAGTAATTATATTAAGTCCATTAGTGATAACATGTGGGATATTAAGCGTAACAATTATATATACGATATTAAAGAAAATTAAAAGCAAGAAAGAAGGCAAACATGCTAAAGAGTTGTAGTTATTGTGGAAAAGTACATGATAGCAAGTATGTATGCAAAGAAAAAGCCAAACCCAAAAAAGAAGTGACAGAAGCGGACAAATTTAGATGGACAAGACTATGGCAAAAGAAAAGAGAAGAAATAAAGAAAAGAGACTTATATTTATGCCAAATATGTATTAGAGAATTATACAATACAGAGAACAAATATAATACAAACAACTTAAGTGTACATCATAATGTACCAATAAACGAAGATTACAATAAACGATTAGATAATAATAACTTATTGACAGTATGTGATTATCATCATGAGTTATGTGAGAATAAAAAAATACCAAGAGAAGTAGTACAAAAAATAATAAATGAACAGGAAAGTAAAAGTTATGAATAGAATTGTTGGAATATATAAAGCAGAAATATATGAATATGAAAATGGAGATATAAGAATAGCTTACGAATGTGATAAAGATAATAACTATGAATGCAGTAAAAGTAATTGCAAAGAGGAGTACTGCACACATACACTTAACAAAAGATTTGCTAAAAATAAAATGAAAAGAAGCACTTGTCCACCAATCAAACTAGGATCACATCCAAGTGGATAAACAATCCCCCCTACCATCAAAGGCAAAAAATAAAAATAAATTCTTACACCGACTGCATACCTTCGCTTAAAAAAAATTCCCACATCAGCACAATTCGATAATATACGAAAGGAGATGAACAATATGCCAACACCACCAAAGCCATTTAAAGTATTAACATCTGAAAAAAAATCACATAGAACAAAGGCTGAACTCAAGAAAAGACAAGAGGGAGAGCAGTCTTTAAGTACAGATATAGTATTAAAAGAAAGAAAAGAAGTAAAACAAAATAAAGTGGCACACAAAGAGTTTAAAAGAATAGAAAAATTATTGAAAAATATAGATAAAAATGATGCAATTTATGAAGCGGTTATAAATAGATATTGTTTGCTCCAAGCGGAATGTACAGATTTAGAAGAAAGAAGAGAAGAATTTTACAAATTAGTATTTGAACTAAAAGAAGAAATGAAATTAGTTACTAATGATATGGAATGTATTGAAGATGTTGCAGATTATAAATTAGAGTATGCAAAGTCTATAGCTAAAATTATGAGTTCTATGAATGCAATAGATAAACAAATTCAATCAAAAAGAAAAATGCTATTAGACATTGAAAAAGAAAATGTTATGACTATTGCATCAGCGTTAAGAAGCATACCAAAAAAAGAAGATAAAGAAACAGATAATCCACTTCTAAAAGTATTAAGAGGTGAAGCATAATGTTGTTAGAAAAAGCAAAAAGATATGCAGAAAATTGTATAGCAGAAAAAGAAATAACTACATTTGAAGTAAAAAAACAATGCGAGTGGTTTTTAGAAGACTTAGAAAAACAAAATAATGACTATTATCCGTATTATTTTGATACAAAACAAATAGGAATAATAGAGGGTTTATTAAAACTACTAAATTTTGCAACAGGACTAGGAATTGTTGGAAAAAGTATTTATGAAGGTTTGGAAGATTTCCAAGCTTTTTTTATTGCTAATATTTTTGGATGGAGGTATAAAACAGATTCAAGAAAATTTAGATATAGAGAAGTAGATTTGTTTATTCCAAGAAAAAATTCAAAAACATTTTTGGCAGCATTAATAATTATAATTTTAATGCTGACCGAAGACGAATATTCAGAATTTTATTCTATATGTCTTGATAGAGATTTAGCAGGAGAAGTAAAAAAGGCAATATCACAGATATTAAATGCAAGTCCGTTAGTATCAGAGTACTTCAATATACCCAAAACATTAAGCGGAAGAATGGAATGCACCTTAACACATTCGTTCTACCAACCCAGAACGGCGGAAGCAAACCGTAACAATTCAATTAGACCAAGTGCATTTATAGCTGATGAGTATGGTGCAATGAAAGATAATGCAAACGTGGAAGCAATGCGTTCAGGTCAATTAAGTGTTAGAAATCCGTTAATGTTTAAGTTGACGACTGCTTATGCAGAAGATAAATCAATAATGCTTGATGAATTAGAATATTTAAAAAAGATTTATAAAGGATTAGAGAGTGATGACAGATTATTTGCTCTTGTATATTATGCAACAGAAGAACATTTATGGGATGATATTGGAATTATGATGGCTAATCCATTAAGAATTGAAGAAAACTATGAAGAAATAAAAAGAGCAAGAGAAAAGGCATTAGCAAAACCAAGTGAAAGAATAGAATTTTTAACTAAAAATATGAATTACTTTATGCCATCAAATTCAGGAGAAGAATTTATTTCGATTGATAAATTAAGAAACTGTAAAAATACAAGAGGAATATTTGATTGGAATGGAAAAGATGTCTTTGTTGGACTAGATTTAGCAATGACAAATGATAATACAGCAGTTTCAATGGTAACAATGGAAGATGATATGATATTTGTTAAATCTTGGGCTTTTATTCCAGCTGATAGAATTGAAGAAAAAAATAGAAGGGAAAGAACAGATTATAGAAGATTCATAGAAGAAGGTAGTTGCTTTGCATGTGGTGACGAAGTAATTTCTTATGAATTTGTTGAAAATTTTATAATGAACATAGAAAAAGAATATGGAGTACACATAATTCAAATTGGTTATGATAGATTTAATTGTATTTCTACTGCTAATAAGCTTGAGTCAAAAGGATATGAATGTGTAGAGATAAAACAACATTCAAGTGTGCTACACATGCCAACTAAATGGCTACAAGAACATATTTTACAAAGAAAATTTAGTTATGATGGCGATAAATTATATGAAATAAATTTTCAAAATGCAAGATGCACTTATGATACAAATATGAATAGATACATAACCAAGAAGAAATCAAATGGAAAAGTAGATATGGTAATGAGTACGATAGATGCATTGTATTTATTGCAACAAGAAATATTAAATGAAGATAATTTTGTATGCCAAAGCTTTTAGGAGGTGAGAAAAGTGAAGATAAGAAATGTTTTTAAAAAGAAAATTAAAAATGAAGCAAATAAGGAAACAATTGTTGATGAAAATGCAGTAAGTGATGTTATACTGAAAGCTTTGCTAGAAGGAGAAGAAATAGATAGAGAAAAAGTATTAATGATACCTGCTGTTTCTAGTGCAGTAGGACTGATTTGTGATTCTTTTGCAATGATACCGTTTAAATTATATAAGAAAACCACAAAAGAAGGTAGAAAACAAACAACAGAAGTAGAAGATGATAGAGTAAATATCATAAATTATGATACTGGTGATACATTAGACGGATTTCAGTTTAAAAAGGCTATTGCAGAGGATTATTTGCTTGGAAAAGGTGGATATGCGTATATCAATAAAAGAAAAAATAATTTTGTTGGACTCAATTATGTACAAGAAAATAAAGTTTTGTTTGAAAGAAACACAGATGCAATATTTAAAAATTATAATATATTGGTTGATGGAAATACATATAGACCTTATGATTTTATAAAAATACTACGAAATACTAAAAATGGAGCATATGGAACTGGATATACGAAAGAAATAAGTAAAAGCTTAGAAACAGCTTATAAAAGAATAATATATGATTTAGAATTAATGAGAACTGGAGGAAATAAGAAGGGATTTCTAAAAGCACAAAAACATTTAGACGAAAAGGGAATGTCAATATTAAAATCTCAGTGGAATGATTATTTTGCAGGAAATTCTAGCTGTGTTATTTTAAATGATGGAATGGAATTTCAGGAAGCATCAAACACATCTGTTGAAAATCAATTGAATGAAAAGAACAAAACATTTAGTGAAGAGGTAAAAGAAATATTTCACATAGGAAAAACAAATGAAGATTTTCTAAAGAATGCAATTATGCCATTGTCAACAGCATTTTGTACAGCTTTAAATAGAGATTTTTTACTTGAAAAAGAAAAGAAGTCTTATTATTTTGCACCTGATTATACAGAATTAATTAGATGCACTATAAAGGAAAGATTTGAAGCATATAAAATAGCAATCGCTTCTGGATTTAAAACAAGAAATGAAGTTAGATACTTAGAAGGTGATGATGCACTTGATGGGTTAGACATGATTAATATCGGCTTGGGAGATGTATTATTTGATCCTAAAACAAAACAAATTTATACACCAAATACTAATAAAATGGTGAAAATGGATGACACGAATCAAGAAATTGAACAAATAGAAACAACGCAAGATGAAAAAAACAACAAAAATGAACAAAAAGCTAATAAAGAAGCGGAGGGAGGTGAGCAAATTGAAGAATAAGTTTTATGAAATAAAAAACATAATACCAAATGCAAGTGCTGACCTCTATATTTATGGAGAGATAGTAACTGATGATACAGATTGGTGGACTGGTGAAAAGGATAATAATTTGGTTGGATTACAAAGTTTCAAAGAAGAATTAGACAACTTAGGAAATATATCAGACTTAAATATATTTATGAACACACCAGGCGGAGAAGTCTTTGTTGCAACTACTATATGCAGTATGTTACAAAGATTGAAAGATTCTGGAACTAAAATTCATACATATGTAGATGGATTATGTGCTAGTGCAGGCACATTTATTTTGATGATGGGTGATGATGTAAATATTTACGAAAATTCAGTAGTAATGATACACAAGCCGGTTAACAGTTGTTATGGAAATGCATTAGATTTTCAAAAGTGTATCGATGTATTAAATACAATTGAAAATAGTACAATGATACCACTTTACATGAAAAAAGCTAAAGTTGACGAGGAAAAAGTAAAAGAGTTAATAAATGCAGAGAGCTGGCTAGGTGCTAAAGAAGTAGACGATACATTTAATGTAAATCTAATCAAGGAGCAAAAACAAGTGGCTGCATGTGCATCTAATTTGTTTAAAAATTACAAGAATGTACCAGAAAAGTTGAAAAACATGATTAAAAAGACAGAAGAACCAAAGTTAGATTATTCTGATTTTGAGAAAAGATTATTTAATATCAAAAAATAACAAAAACAACTATTAAATTAGTTGTTTTTTTATTTTATAAATTTTTTTAAAAAAGGAAGGTAAGAAAATGAACGAAAAAGAATTGAAAGAAAAAAGAAATGAATTACAAGTAAAAATGGAAGAGATTCTAAACAAAGCTAAAATTGAAAACAGAGCTATGAATGATGAAGAAATCAAAAGCTTTGATGATGTAGAAAAAGAAATTAAAAATATTGATGCCACATTAGAAAGATGTAACAAAATTAACGAAATGGAATGTAAAAAACTAGAAGGAGAAAAAGAATTAACACAAGAAGAAAAAGATGTTAAAGCATTTGCAACATTTATAAGAAACTATGTGAATGGTGTACCACAAAATGCTGAAACAAAACTAACAAAGGGAGATAATGGGTCAATAATACCAAAAACAATAGCTCAAAAAGTTATTGATAAAGTTACTGAAATATCACCACTTTATGCAAGTGCGACAAGATATGACGCAAAAGGAACATTAGCTGTGCCAAAATATGATGATACAACAGATGATGTAACAGTTGCTTATGCTACAGAGTTTGATGAATTAGTTTCACATTCTGGTAAATTTAATACTGTCGAATTAACTGGCTTTTTAATTGGAGCATTAACAAAAATATCAAAATCATTATTAAATAACAATGATTTTAATTTAACAGAGTATGTTGTTAATAAAATGGCTGAAAAATTCAAATTATTCTATGAAGGAGAAATGTTAAACGGAACTGATGGTAAAATTTCAGGAATTGTTGGCTCTTATGATTCAACAAACATGAAAGTTATATTAGCTGCAAAATCTTCTTTAACTGCAGATGAATTAATAGATATACAAGAAACAGTTCCTGACGCATTCCAAGCTAACGCTTATTGGATTATGAACAGAGACACAAGAAAGAAAATAAGAAAATTGAAAGATAGCGATGGAAACTACATTTTAAACAGAGCTTTCAACGAGAAATGGGACTATGAATTATTAGGAAAACCTGTTTATTGCTCAGAAAAAGCAGAAAAATTAGGAACAGCATCAAAAGCTGTTATATTCTATGGAGATTTTTCAGGACTTGCTATAAAAGAAACAGAATCAATGGAAATTCAAATTTTATTAGAAAAATTTGCTACACAACATGCAATTGGTGTTGTTGGATATTCAGAATTAGATGCTAAAGTAGAAAATACACAAAAAATAGCTGTTGCAGTATCTGGTGCAACAGATCCAGCATCTAAATAAACTTCCTAAAAAGGAGTGAAAAAAATGAAAGTAAGTGAAATTACTATAGAAAATATTGAAACTCATTTAAGATTAACAGAAGTAGATGACTCTTTAGCCGAAGAGTTATCTACTTTTCTGGAAGTTGCTATAAACTACATTGAAAATTACACAGGTATAAAACGAAAAAGTGAAGAAAATAAAAGTCAAGAAAATCTAGATACATATTCTGATCTTGTAATTGTTGTTTATATTTTGTGTCAAGATATGTATGATAACAGAACTATGTACATTGACGGAAAGAATATAAACAATACTGTAAAAACAATTTTGGATATGCATACGAGGAATAATCTATGATAAATGCAGGTGATTATAATAAATTAATATCTATATATCAAATAGAAGAAGTTGAAGACAACGAGGGGTTCAATACAAAAAAAGAAACTGTTATTCTAAAATCTTACGCTAAGATAAAAACGACAAAAGGATATACTTTAATTGCAAGTGGTTCGGATTTTGAAAAAGCTTATACTAATTTTACTATTAGATATTCCAAAAAAGTTGAAGATGCGTATTATAATTCAAACAGAGATGTATATGTAAAATATAAAGATAAAATTTTTACTGTAGAATATCTAAATAATATAGATGAGGCAAATATTGAACTTGAAATGCAATGCAAGAGAGTTACAAAATAATGGCTAGATTTAAAGAAGAATTACCAAATGATTTGATAAAAATGTTTCAAGTCTTAGATCAAGACAGTGAAAAAATGATTGGTGAAATGACAAAAGCAGGAGCAGAAAAGGTATATAAAAATGTTCTTAAAAATGTTCCTTCTTCTTTTAAGTCATCAAATATAATGAAATGTCTTAAAATAACTAAAATATACAAATCTCCAAGCGATGGAGGTATAAATACGAAGGTTGGTCTATATGGATATTTCAAAAATAAAAGAGGTGTGGTAACTCCTGCACCGCTTGTAGGTAATGTATTTGAATATGGATCATCTAAGCAGTCAAAGAAGCCATTTTTTAGAAAATCATTTAGAAAAGCAGAAATAGAAGCAGAAATGAAAAAAGTTCAGGAAAAATATTTGCCAAAGGAGTAAGTATGGAAAGTGAAATAAAGAAAATTTTAGAACTAGGTGTTCCAGTTGCACATTTAAAGTATAATGGAAAGCAAAAAACTTATGTGGTATGGACAATAATAGATGAAGAACCAAATTTTTCTAGTGATGATGAAATTACTGATAGTGAAGTTATTATTGATGTGGATATTTATAGTGATAGCAATTATTTGAAAATAATGAGTTTAATAAAAAATAAAATGAAAGAAAATGATTGGATATGGGATGGAGATAGTCAAGAGTTTTTTGAAGAAGAAACAGGACTATATCACAGGACATGTTCATTCAAGAAAGGTAGGTATATAAATGGCTAGTATAGGATTAAGAACAGCAAAATATAATAAGATAGATTATACAACTAAAAAATATGCAGCATTAGCGAAGGAATCAATAGTACCAATTTTGGGAAGATTAATTGATGCAAAACCAAATCTAGAAAAAAATAGTACAAAACTTTATGCAGATGATATAGAAGCAGAAAGTGATACATCATTTAAAGGTGGAACTGTAAATATAACAGTTGATGATGTTACTGATGAAGTGTATGCAGATATAAATGGATGTAAAATTTCTGAAAAAGAAGTTACAGACAATTCAGAAGATATAGCACCTGAAATTGGTTATGGACATATTGTTACTAAAGTATTCAAAGGAGTAAAGAGTTATAAAGTGGAATTTTTACCACGTATTCAAATAACAAAAGTAACAGCAGATAGAAAAACAAAAGGAGAATCAATAGAGTATAATACAGTATCTATTGAAGCAGATTTAAAAGAATTAGAAGAAGAAATTAACGGTATGGAAGTTGGGACTTGGAGAAAAATGAAAACATTTGGAACATTACAAGAAGCACAAACATATTTAGACGGACTTTTAACACCATCAAAATAAATTTTATAAGTATAAGTAGGCTAGAAATAGTCTACTTTTGCTTTAGGAGGAAAAATGATAGAAACAATAAAACATATTAGTTACAAAGGTAAAGATTATCCGCTGGCATTTAACTTTAATGTATTAGAGAAAATTCAAGATAAATATGGTTCTTATGAAAAATGGGGAGAAATGACAGATGGAAAAGGACAAGAAATAAACATAGGAGCGTTTAAATTCGGAGTTTTAGAAATGATTAACGAAGGAATTGATATTGAAAATGAAGATAAAGAAGAAAAAATGGAATTTGTGACATTAAAACAAGTTGGAAGAATTATAACAGAAATAGGAATGCAAAAAATGACAGATAGAGTTCAAGAAACAGTGATTGAATCTACTAAAGATAAAGATGAAGAAGAAAAAAACGTGTAATCCACGAGGATGAAGAATTTATAATTGATTTCTCGTGGATTTTATTTATAGGACATTGCTTACTAGGGTTTAGCGAAAAAGAAGTAGGAAGAATGACTCTAGTTAAGTTTTCTAGGTTATATAAACATTATAAAAATAATTATGATTTTAAATTGAGGAAAATAACATACGCAGAATTAGAAGAAAAAATTAATCATCAAGGGGAAATGTTTAGTGATGAATAAAATGGAAAAGGTAAAATGCCCTCAATGTGGACAAACTCTGATTTTTGCAGTTTACATTGATGGAGAAATAAAATGCACAAGATGCAGAAATAGGATACGAATACAAAAAGAAAAGAGTGAGGAACACGCACATACAGAGTTAGTGGAGTAGTTACCCAAAACCTTTCTTTATTATATAGATTTTAAAAATAAAGAAGGTGTAAAAATGGCAACTAGCTTTGGAGGAACAGTAAAGTTAACAGGTGAAAGTGAATATAGAAAGGCATTAAGAGATATTACTTCAAATTTAAAAGAAGTTTCTAGTGAACTTAAATTGACAACTACACAATTCACAGTAGGAGACAAAACTGTCAAAGAAACAAAAACTTCATATTCAAATATGAATAACACTATTCAACAGCAAAAAGCAAAGGTAACAGAACTAAAGACAATTATATCTCAGATGTCTAAAGAATATAAAGAGCATCAAGATAAATTAATACAAGTAGAACAACAATATGGAAAAAATAGTGAAAAAGCATCTGAGTATCGAACTAAATTAGGAAATACAGAAAATCAATTAAGAACTTTTAAAGCACAACTTAATGATACTGAGACTCGATTAATACAAATGGAAAATGCAACAGGAAAAAGCAATAAAGAACTTAAAGAGATGAAAAATGGTTTTGATGATGCAGGACAAGGAGCAATAAAGTTTGGAGATTTATTGAAAGCAAATGTCTTAGGAGATTTCATTACAAGTGGTTTAAAAGCAATGAGCAGTGCAATTAAACAAGTGGGCACCACATTATTAAGTGTTGGAAAAGATGCATTAGATAGTTATGCTGATTATGAACAACTTGTAGGTGGTGTTGAAACATTATTTAAAGATAATGCTAACACGGTAGAAGATTATGCAAATAATGCATATAAAACAGCTGGACTATCAGCAAATGATTATATGGAAACAATAACAGGATTTAGTGCAAGTTTATTACAATCATTGAACGGAGACACAGCAAAAGTAGCAGAAGTTGGAAATATGGCAGTAACAGATATGGCAGATAATGCAAACAAAATGGGTACTGATATGTCATTAATACAAAATGCATATCAAGGATTTGCAAAACAAAACTATACAATGCTTGATAACTTGAAGCTTGGATATGGTGGAACTAAAGAAGAAATGCAAAGACTTTTAACAGATGCACAAAAAGTTACAGGTGTTAAATATGACATAAGCAACTTGAATGATGTTTATCAGGCAATTCATGTTATACAAGGTGAGTTAGGCGTTACAGGGACAACTGCAAAAGAAGCTAGTACAACAATTCAAGGTTCAGTCGCTGCAATGAAATCTTCGTGGCAAAACATGTTGACAGGAATTTCAACGGGAGATATTGGAAATATTGGAAATTTAGTAAATAATTTAGTAGATAGTGTAATGACGGCAAGTATAAATATATTACCCCGAGTACAAGAAATTGCAAATGGAATTACAGCTGTTCTACCAGAGATTATTTCAAAAATAAATGAGAATTTACCAACTGTACTGGACTCTGGAGTGCAGATATTAAATACATTAATGCAAGGAATTATAACAAACTTACCAGCGGTTATGGAAAGTGCAAATCAAATAATAAGTACATTAGCAAGCACTTTAATTGAAATGTTGCCGCAGATTATTGATGGTGGAATACAAATAATTGTTGCATTAACACAAGGACTTGCTGAACAATTGCCTACTTTAGTTCCTCAAATGGTAGAGACTATTGTAACAATTGCAAATTCATTGTTAGATAATATTGACATGATAATTGATGCAGGAATCCAACTTTTAATAGGCTTAGCTGATGGGTTAATGAATGCTTTGCCAAAGCTAATAGAAAAAGCACCAGAAATAATAGAAAAATTAGTAATGGCAATAACGAATAATGTGCCCAAAATCATTCAAGCAGGTATTACGCTAATTATAAAATTAGGAGAAGGATTAATTAAGGCTATACCACAGTTGATTAGTAAAATACCTCAAATAATAACATCATTGTTAAGAGGATTTTCAAATTATTATTCAAATATGGGAGAAGTAGGAAAAAATCTTGTTTCTGGAATTTGGGAAGGAATTAAAAATGCAAAAGATTGGCTGCTAGGAAAAGCAAAAGAATGGTGTGGAAGTGTATTAGATGGCATCAAAGGTTTTTTTGGAATACATTCACCTTCGAAGGTTTTTAGAGATGAAATAGGAACAAACTTAGCTCTAGGATTAGGAGAAGGTTTTTCGAATACTATGAAAGATGTATCTACAGAAATGAAAACATCAATTCCGACTGAATTTGATGTAAATTCAACAATAAATAAAACGGATATATCAAATAATTTAACATTAGAAAATATGACAAGTGCTTTTGTAACAGCTATTAAGAAAATGAATGCACAAATAATAATAGATAAGGATGTTGCAGGCAGGTTTGTAATAACTACAGTGAATGATGAGTTAGGAGAAGTAATGTAGAGGAGATGAAAAAATGAGAGTTAGAAGATTCTTAATAGAAAATGAAAAAGGACAACAGTTTCGATTGGACAGTTTAAGAGAAGGATGTTTTCTCACATCTCCTTCTGATTTGGGATATTCATACAATATTGACTTTGTACAATTAGGACATGATTTTATTGAAAATAATAGAAAGGTTGAACAGAAAAAACCAAATGGAACATTATATTTCAAATCATATGACAAGGTAAAAGAGTTTTGTGATTTTGTAGAAAGTTCTCAGAAATTAAAATGGATTTATATTATTCCGTTTGAAAATGAAGAGAAAGCTTACTACAGAGATGTTTGTATTATTAATTTAGATAAAACTGAAAAGGTAGGAAAATGGTTGGCATGTCCAGTAAAATTTGCTGGGCTTTCTTTGTGGTATGAGCAAAATGAAACAATATTCAAAATAGAAACATATGAAGATGAAATGAGATATGACTATAGATGGAATAGTAGGTATATAGATTATAATACAAGAGCAATACAATTTAATAACAAAGGACATGTCGAAGCACCATTTCAAGTTGAAATAGATGGTTTTGTTCAAAATCCAACTATTTCTGTTTTTGTTGATAATGAAGAATATGCTAGTATAAAAATTCCAATCACAATAAATGAATATGAAAAATTATTGTATTCTAGTAAAGCAGGTGAAATATATATCCAAAAACAAAATACAGACGGAACAAAGGTTAGCTTGTGGAAAAATCAATATATAAATATAAAAAATCAGAATATATTTAAATTGCCGATTGGAGTGTCAGAGATTAGATTAATTGCAGATGATGATGTGTTGAATGCAAAATTGACAATATTTCCACAATATAAGGTGGTGTAAATATGAGTGTTAGAGTAACATTTGATAATAAAGAATATGAATTGATTTACAATGATCAAAGTGGTATGTATGAAATAGAGTTAGAAGCACCGAAAATTGGCGGGATATATAATGCAGAAATAAAATTCAAAGATTCAATAGAAAATGTTGAAACATCAGTAAAGAAAATTCAAATATGGGCAAAAGAAAAAAGAAGTAAAGTATCACAAGAAACGCTGGTATATTTTTTAGACAAGACAAATTTAGAAATAAAAGATGTTGTAGAGTTTGAGGATTATGAGTATGTAATAGATGAAGAAACAAACAAGAACACGATATTTAATATAGTAAAAAAAGTAAATGCAGAAAATGACGATATTGTTATCTTACAAAGAAATGGAAAGATAGATTATTTAGGAGTGGTCGAAGATATATCTAATGTTGATGGAAATTTAGAAAGAAAAGTAACATTAAAATATATTTCTAATAAATTTGATAGAACAATAATTTTAGCAAATGAAAATTTAATTAGTGAAAAAGGAATAGAAGATTTTATTGCAAAAGAAATATACGATAATTTTACTAATTCAGATGACGAACTTCTAAACTATAAATGGCTGGATGTAGAAGTAAAAACACATACAAAAATACAAAAATCTGTAGATACTGAAAATGGTATTTATAATTTTCATACATTTGTAACTAATTGTACTCAAAATTATAATATTATTCTTGATTTTACTTATGATCAAGGAAGAATAAAATTATCAATATATAAGCAAAATGCGGAAATACAATTAATAGATACAACAATACCGGACATAAGCAACTATGTAGAAAAATTTGAAACTAGTGTTACAGCCAAAGTTGTAGTGAAAACAGATACAGATGTACAAACATGGTACTTATTAAGTGATAGAACGACAACACAAAATAAAAATGATGTTAATAGAGCGATAGGAAAAGTTGAAACAGTTTATACAGAAAAATCTGAGGATGCAAGACAGACAGCATTAAACGAGTTCAAGTCTAATACTTACAATCATTATATTTCATTTAAAATAAATAGAAATAGTAAGTTATTTGATGTTGAAAAAATGAAGATAGGAACACCGCTAAGTGTACGAACGAGCAATAATATAATATTAGATACTTATATTTCAGCTATAAGAGATGATGGAAGTAATTTTATCGAAATAACATGCGGAAATATGAGAATTAATTTTATAGATAAAATATTGAAAGAGAGGAACAAATAAAATGATAAAAGGTTTTAGATTTACAAATCAACTTGCAAATGCAGAAGTAGATGCAAGAATACATCAAGAGTTTTTGAATAAAAACGATGGGATTTTTTATGGAATGGAATTAAGTCATACAAACAATTCAATAACTGTTGCGGAAGGTCTTTGCGAAATTGCAGGAAGACCAGTTGCGGTTATAGATAGCGAAACTGTTGCGATAGGAACAGATAGTTTATATTGTCTGTTAATATTAGAAATAGATCTATCAAAAGATTCAACAAAAGATGTATTTAATCAAGTTTCTTTTAAATTATTAACATCAAGTACAAGTTATCCGGCTGTAACACAACAAGATATTAACATGTATAACGGTTCAAATAACTTGTATCAGTTAGAATTTGCAAGATTCAGAAGCGGAAGCAATGGAGTAACTAATTATAAAGATACTAGAAAATTTTTAAATTTTACAGGCATATATGCTCAAATAAAAGCAGATTGTGATGCTGTAATGAATCAAATAAAGCAAGAATTAAAAAATGTTCAAGACGGAAGTGATTATTTATTAAAAAGCACAGGTGGAACAGTAAAAGGAAAAACAATTTTTGAGGGAGGAATAGAAGGAAATGTCAAGGGAAATGTTACTGGAAATTGTAGTGGTTCTTCTAGTAGTTGTACTGGTAATGCTGCTACTGCTACAACTGCAAATAGTGCAAAAAGTTGCACACGGAAATAGTGCTACAGCAACAACTGCTGAAAATTCCAAAAAACTTAATGGGGTTGCTGGCAGTGAGTATTTTCAAAAAAATAGTATAGCAAAAGTAAAAGGAACACAAAGTGTAACAGTAGATGAAAATACACCTCTTGATTGTACTTTTAACATTAATTATCCGACTGGATTTTCAAAAGATAATTGCATAGTTCTTGCTTTTGCAACAAGATTTGCTGGAGTTGAAGCAAGAGGTTTTTCTTTTGGGACTAGAGATAGTTACAATTGCCCAGGCGCTTTGGTAGAAACGGCTGTTGGAAAAGCAATAACTTTTTTATCAGATAAAATGGTTGCACATCTTTATTATGCATATGGAAATCTTAATCATCCTGGAAATAGCTTCTCAATTGAGTATGAAGTTGTATTAATGAAATTACCAACATAGAGAAATTGGAGGCATGAAATGTCAAAAATAATAGAAACAATAGTAGAACCTAACAAAATTGAAGTAGGTTCTACTTTTAAATTAAAAGTAAGAGTAATAGATAGTTATATAAAGAAACAAATAATTATATCAGAAGATAAGAAAATTATAACAACTGAAGCTGAAGAAAAAATAAGAACGGAATGGGGTGAAGAAAATGAGTGAAGAAATTAAAATTAGTCAATTACAAGAAGCTAATGAAATAAGTGCGAATGATTTAATGATGATTATTCAAAGCGGAGTAAATAAGAAAAAAAATATTAAACAAATGGCAAAAGAATTAAATCCAGTAGTAGTAAGTCCAACACAACCAACCACAAATGAAAAGGTGTGGTTTAAAAAAGGAAAAAATTTATTTAATAAGAATAATTTTGTTTCAACAGAAAGTTATATTGATGGTTCAAATGGAGAGATAAAATCTTATACTGGTTATACTAAAATGCTTATACTTCCTATTAATGGAGGAAATAGTTATACAATCTCTAGAACAGCTGGAAAACATTTTAGAGCAGGAACAACTTCTTCTTATCCTGCAAATGGAATGACAGTTAGTAATTTAAAAGTTAATAATACTGGTACAAGTATAACAGTAACTGCTGGTGCAAATGATAAATATTTAGTTTGCAGTTACTATCAAAAAGGAGTAGATACTATAACAGCAACGGTGATAGAGTCATCACTTCAAATAGAACCAGGTTTAAAAGCTAGTGCTTATGAAGCATATATAGAACCAACAATATTTGTAAAAAATGAGGGTATATTTGAAAATTTCGGAGCAGAACTACTATCAAATCAATTTAAACTTGTAGCTAGAAATAATTCTACAAATTATAATAATTTTAAGGCAAGTGGATTTTATCAATGTAATTTTCAAAATGGAACTAATGCACCGAATGCTTATGCAACAGGAATGTTACTTGTACTTGCAAGCTATTACATAGTACAACTTTTAATTTCACATATAAATAATGAAATGCATGTATATACTAGAATGTCAATTGACAAAGGTTCAACATGGCTTGCTTGGAAAGAACTTTAGTAGAATAAGAAGAATTTAGAAGTAAGAAATCAGTATCAGAAACTGATATTTCAGTAAATAAAACTTCATATGTAACAAATATCACAAGAGCAAAGATAGTTAATTACGGCAGAATACATTTTATTAATATTGCATGTACAGTATCTCAAAGTCAAGTAACTATATTTAATACATCGTTAAATCCTACTTTTTTAACAGAATTAAATTTAGTTACAAACAATAATATGACAGCTAGATGCGTTTTGAACACAAATGGAAATAGAGATTGCAAGAATCTCTAGCTCGAGCGAGGTTATTTACGTAAACGGTATTGTTATCATATAAAGAAAAAGGAGAAAATTATGATAAATAGAATATTAATAAGCAGAGATAAAAGAATAATATTGCATAGAGATAAACGAACGCTTGGAATGAATGGGGAGAACTTACAAGAAGTTCTTCTTTTTGTTTTAGATGAGAAGGTTGAAGGAACTGGAATAGTAGAAGTAGAATTGCCAGATGGGACAAAAGGAATGATAGAAGTTAATAGCACAGAAGAGGGGTACGAATTACCAGTAAAGTCAAGCCTTTTAACTCAAACAGGTTTTATAAAATTTCAATTAAGAATATTACATGATGATGTAGAGATATTCAAATCAGAGATATTACCGCTTGAAGTAAAAGACTCAATAAACGCAACCGCAACTATTCCAGAAGAATACCCAAGTTGGATAGATACACTAACAAATTTAAAACAAGATCTAGAAAAAGCAGAACAAGAAAGAGTATCAAACGAAAATGAAAGAATATCTGCAGAAGAAGAAAGACAAGAAAATTTTACTGAAATGCAAAAAACTGTTGAAAGTGCAGTAAGTAATATAAAAGATTTAACAGAAGAATACAACTCAAATGCAGAAAAAGAAACAAAGAAATTCAATGATAATGCAGCAGAGCAAACAAAAAGCTTCAATGAAAATTCTGGCACCAAATTAGCAGAATACAACAAGACTCACACTGATAAAATAAAAGAATATGACGATAATCATAATGCAAAAACAAAAGCATTTGATGATAATGCTGCTACTAAATTAAGTGAGTACAACAAGAACGATGAAGCTAAAATTAGCGCATATAATGCAAATGATAAGGCTAAAACAGATGCTTACAATGCTAATGCTGCAGTTAAATTAGAAGCATATAACAAGAATGATACTGATAAAACTAAAGATTACAACGATAATGCTACAAGTAAAACAGAAGCATTTAATGCTAATGTAACTGAAAAGATTGCAGAATATGATGAACATGCTACTGATTTAATAAATAGTGTGCAAGAAGTAATAAACAAGCAATATGAAGACACATCAGAAGAAATTACAGGAACTGTTGAAAATATAGAAGCTGCAGAAGTGGCAGAAGGAGAAGAATAATATGAGTGAAGCAATACTCGTAGCAATTATAACGCGGAGGACTATCCCTAGTAGGGGTAGTCTTTTCAAATATGTCTAGTAATAAAAAAATAGAAAATGCATTAACAACTCAACAAGCAGTAACAGACACTAAATTAGAAGAATTAACAAGAGAAGTAAGAGCACACAATAATTTTGCACAAAGAGTGCCGGTTTTAGAAGAGCAAATGAAAGTTGCAAATCATAGAATAGAAGATTTAGAAAGGAAGCAATAGTTATGAAACAAGCATGGGAAGATTTAAAAAGTTTTGTAACAATAGCAATGATATTATTATTGTTTGTTATTGTAATAGCAAATTTATTTGGAGCAGTATTAAGTGAAACAATACTAGTATTAGTAACAAATTTAGTAACAGCTGTATTTACATATTATTTCAGCAAAGGAAAGACAGATAAAACAGAAGTAGACAAGGAGGACTAGTGATGGAAGATAATGTACAAATAGAAACAGTAGAGTTTAAAGAAGAACTATATCAAAAGAATATAGCAGAAAATGATTTTTCTAATTCAGAAATAGACGGAATAGGAGATGATGACAATGCAAATAACTAAGATGTTAGTGCCAGAGAACAAATATAATATAAAATGTCCTTACGAAATGACTCCAGAATTTATCGTCATACATAACACAGCAAATGATGCATCAGCAATGGCAGAAATATCATATATGATAGGAAACAACAATAAAGTATCATATCATTGTGCAATAGATAATACTAGAATTGTACAAGGTGTGCCATTTAATAGAAATACTTGGAATGCAGGAGATGGAGGAAATGGCAACGGAAATAGAAAAGGAATATCTCTTGAAATCTGTTATTCTAAATCTGGAGGAGAGGACTTTGAAGAGGCAGAAAAGTTAGCTGCAGAATATACAGCATATCTATTAAAACAATATGGTTGGGGAATAGATAAAGTAAAGAAACATCAAGATTTTGCAAATAAATATTGTCCACATAGAACTTTAGATTTAGGCTGGCAAAGATTTTTAGACATGGTTAGTTCTTATTTAGAAGACAAACCAGTTAACAATGAAAAAATAGAAAGTGGGAGTGATGAACCAGTGAAAACATATCAAAATGGAAGTACAACAGAAGTTGTATATGCAGATACAGCTTGTACAAAAAGAATAGGAAGTTTGGATCCACGAGAAAGATGTGACTGCTTTGGAATATTCAATGACAGAGCGATGGTAAGATATCAAGTTAATGGAAGCTCTAATTACAAGATGGGCTTTTGCAAATGGCTTGGGGGAGTAAAATAATATAAAAAGATTAGAGGCAAGTTGAAATTAATCAACTTGCCTCTTTTTTGCATTTTATAGATAAATTTGAGATATAAAACTATATTAATGAAAAAATAAAAAGCTTCTAAAACGATTTATAGCCGTTGATTTTAAAGTAAAAATTGCGAATAATATTTGCAAAAATACATATAATATAAAGCGAATATATGTTTTAAAAACAATTGACAGAATCATTTAAATGTGATAAAATATTACAGAAATATTAAGTTTATATTACAATTTTATTAAAGTAGTTGACAAATATTTTCTAAAATATAATATAGTATAGGGGGAATAGTGATGGAAATATTAAAAAATTTTAGTACCGAACCATCAGAAGCAATAAAACTTGCCTTATACATTAGAAAAAAATATTTAGAATACGGAGGAAGTATAAACAGAAGAACAATATCTCCAATCAAATTACAAAAAACACTATATTTTTTATTTGCATATTGGGGACAGTATATTTTAAAAAACAAAGAAAATTCAAATAGCGTAGAAGTAGACTATTCTGGATATAATGAATATTTATTTGATGATGATATTGAAGCTTGGACATACGGTCCAGTGGTTCCGAGTGTATTTCATGCTGAAAAATCTGGATGGTTAGATGCAAAAGAAAATTTTATAGATGGGTATCTTGAAGATGATCTTGTAAAAAAAGAATTTATAGATTATTTATTGCCTCAATTATTTGATATTAGTGATTTTGGGTTGGTTGATTTATCTCATAAAGATGAGTGTTGGAAAGAACATTATAACGAGAATGAAGAAAGACATAATCAAATAATTCCAAAGGAAGAAATTATAAATGAATATTACAATAAAATCGCCTAATCAAATTTCTTCCAAAATAATAAAAAATAATAGAATAGGGAATAAGATAATAGGTAAAGAAGAAATTAATATAAATGGATTAAATATTAATGGGGCTTTACATTCAATAAATTTTGAGGAAAAATTATTTACCAATTGTGTTAAAAGTTATGAGAAAAAAATATATAAAGAAATAAAAGAAATATTTGATGACCTTTATTTTGGCAAGGCAAGTATAGAAGATAAATTTATATTATTAAGTAATGAAAGAGAAAATAGAGCAAAAGAAGAAAGGTTAGAAGATATTATAAAGGAAAGTTTAAATATAAATAAAATTCCGAGTTTAATGAAATTTAAGCCCAAACATAAAAAATCTGATAAAACTTTAGATGGAGTAAGGATTTATGTTCATTATGATATAAATACAGAGGAATTTTATTTATATTTAGTAGATTTATATCATTTAGGCATAGATGGATATAATGACAATTTGGGTAAATATGATTTAAAAAACAGATATAAAGTTAATTCAGAAAATAAAAAGTGTATATCTAAAATTGCTGATGATTATATGTAAAGAACTAGCCACAAACTAGTTCTTTTTTTATATTGAAATGTCAAACTTCGACAAACAATTCAAATTAAATATGCTATAATAAAGAAGGGAATAAAAGATGTCTGGACAAAAGGGAAGTCTTTGCACTTCTCTTTTATTAATTTCATAAAGTTGCCCAAATGCAACAAGATACATGATATACAGATAATTGGACAAACTAAATCCAGGTGATTTTATGAAAGTAGAAATATTATTAAAACAAGTAAGACTTGAAAAAGGAATGACACTTGAAATGCTTGCACAATTGTCAGGAATAAGTAAGGGGCATTTAAGCAAGATAGAGAGACAAGAAAGAGATCCAAAGATAAGTACATTAGTATTAATTGCTGATGCGTTGAAAGTTAATGTAAATGATTTATATAAAATTAGAAGATAAAAAAATTTTCGCATAAGAAATTGAGCTTTTTGTAAAATGTTGCCCGAATGCAACATGGTTAGTTATATTACTACATCATATTCGAAAGGAGAGGTAGTATGGATGTAGTAAAAGATGAAGTAATTAAAGAACTAAATTATATTGATGAGAAAAAGTATCAACAGTTTAAGAAAAAAATGGGGAAAAAGGGGGATTATTTTAGTTTTAAAGAACTTGAAATATTACAAAAAATGTAAATGTTTTTTAGCGTAATTTTAGCGTAAATTAATACAAAAAACTTACTATAAAATGATAATATATGCTAGTCAATGTTGTGTGATGAAATGCTAGAGTATCAAGCAATACAGACACTTTTATATATGTCCCCAATATTGCTTAGATACTCCTTCCGACCTGGTGGCCCGAGTTCGATTCTCGGTACCCGCTCCAACTGAAAATAAAGAGGTACAGCGATTTGCTATATCTCTTTATTTTATGCTTTGGCGTAATTTTAGCGTAATTGACAGTAAAAAATTAAAACAAGTTGTCTAATTTTTGACTTGCTTTTTTATCTTCTTCTGAAACAGCATGTAAGTAATATGCTGAAGCGGTAGCTGGTAAGTGACCTAATCTATTTGCTATTGTTACAATATCTACACCTTTGGAGGCTAATATACTACCATTAGTATGTCTTAAATCATGCAAAGTAATATATTTTAAATTATGCCTTTTAATAAATTTTCTCCACATTTTAGTATAAGTGGTAGGGCAATAGTTGAATATCAAATCACTAGGATTTTGATTATTGTAAATTTCTTTTAATTTATCTACTAATACTTGGGGTATAACAAACTGCCTTGACCTTTTGTTTTTTGTTTCTTTTAATTTAGTGCCATTTCGTTTTATGATCTTATTTTGTATTACATGCATAATATTGTTTTCAAAATCTACATCTTGCCATCTTAGACCTAATACTTCACCACGTCTTGCACCAGTGTAAAATGAAACATATACCATAGTTTTAAAAGGTTCTTCTTCGGTTTTTAGAGCATCAAACAATAATTTTATTTCTTCATTGTTGTATATTTCTTGTTCTTTTTTAGGCTTATTATAGTTTTTGGGAATAGTTACATATTTTGCGACATTCTCGTGTAAGTAATCCCATTGAATAGCCTTTTCTAAAATTGATGAAATTAGCTTTATATAGTTTTTAATTGTTTTAGTAGACAAGTTATATTCGTTCAATAATTTATTGGTGAAATCTTGAATGTGAAGCCTTTTTAGCTTAGATAATTTGTATTTGCCAAGTTCTGGAAGAATATATTTATTTAATTGATAACCATAATTAATAACGGTAGTGTCTGATAAATTGTTTTTTGCGTATTTATCTATAAACATTTGAGAAAATTCCGTAAAAGTCATAGAGTTTTGCCTTGAATAGTTTCCTTTTTCAACTTCTGCTACAAATAAAGCTAGTTTTCTATTTGCTTCAGTAGGGGAAGATGCAGCCACATATTGACTATACCTTTCATTTTCATACATGTATTCTAATCGCCATTTGTTTTCTCCAGTTTTTCTTTTTGTTCCTGCCATATTGAAACCTCCTTATAAAACAAGATAAGTATTGCTACTTATCTTTAGTAATTATTTATTTTTTATGGTTTACATCTCTTACAAGCTTGTTTACCTTCTGCTAAAGCTTGTTGCAATGTTATTTGATGTCCTTTTCCTTTTAATGTACTACAACTCTGAACATGATATTTGCTTCCTGTTTCTCCAACCCAAACCATTTGAGAATTATCATCAGATGAAGTAGTTGTTGAAACTGATTCAGGTGCGGATGTTGAACTTTGAGCGGAAGAATTATTATCAGAAGTGGTGGGTTGAGCAATTGATGAAACAGATGAAGCTTTTGATAATTCTTCTATTTGATTATTTAAATCATTTTTTTCAGCTTTTAATTTCTGATTTTCACTTTCAAGTTTCTTATTGTTTTCAGATAAAGTTGTAATTTGATTTTCATTGTTTTTGATTTGTTCTGTTAATGTTGAAATTTGAGTATTTAAATTTTTAATTTCTTTTTTATACTCGGACAAATCATTTGGTATAACTGACGAGTATATAATGCAAAATATAAAAAAGATAGATAATACAATTATTATGTTTAAAATTGTATTTATTTTTTTGCTTTTGGATTCATTCATTTTATAATATCCCCTTATTTATTAATTTCCATTTTGCCAACATATTTGCCTAATATCTTAATTGGTGTAGTTTTGTCATAAACTTGTGTTTTAAAACTGTCATCATCTGATTGTGGCTCCAATATAATCATATCACCTTGTCTAGTAAATTTCTTTAACGTAGCATCATATCCATTTACTAAAACTACAGCAATTTCTCCATCGTCGACCATATCTTGTTTATGAATTAATGCAAAAGCACCATTTCTAACAACTTTATTCATACTTTCACCATTTACACGTAAGAAAAAGTGTTCCTCGGGATTTACTATTCCCATTAAATCTGGATCAAGTGGCAATCTTCCTTCGATACATTCTTCAGCCCAATTAGGTTGTCCAGCACTGATTTGACCATAAACAGGGCACATGTAAAATTTTTTATCTGATTCATCTATATTAGAAGTATTATTTCTTGCATCTGATTTGCCTAAAAGATAATCTGTTGAAACTCCAAAATATTCTGATAATTTTAAAATTGTGTCTGGATTCATATCTCTTTTTTCAGTTTCATAGTTAGATATTGTTTGTATAGTAACATTTAAAAATTTGGCAATCTTTTCCAAACTTTCTCCTTTTTCATTTCTTAAAAATCTTAATCTATTCATATAATCATTTCCTTTACATAATACATTTTTATTATACAACAAATTGTTTAACTTGTAAACATATTGTAAATTTTTTTCCTTAGAGTGTCAAGTATTTTAAACAAAATGTAAAAATATTTTTAAAAAAGTATTGACAATCAACAAATTGTTTAATATAATAAGTTCAACAATTTGTTGAGGAGGTGCGAAATGAAAAAAAAGACATTAAAAGATTTAAGAGAAAATAAGAAGTTAACTCAAGAACAGGCATCAAAGATATTGCTTATAACAAAAGAATATTTATCAATGCTTGAAAATGGAAGTAGAAATCCTAGTGACGCTTTGAAAGAAAAAATGGCAAAATTATATGAATGTAGTATTGCAGATATTTTTTTAACAATTAATTCAACAAAACGTTTAGTAAAATAACCACGAACCGATACAAAGAGAGGAGAAAAAAATGAAAATAAAATGTACAGTTGAAGAATTGAAGGAATTATTAAATATAAAAAATACAGAAATAAAAATAGATGGCGAAAAAGTCGGCAAACTAATTGCACCATCTGTTGGTAAAGAATTTTCAAATAAAATTTAGTCATCTTTTAAAACAGCATCTAAGATACACTTAATAAGTAATTCTTTATGTTTATGAAGTTTGCCTATAAAGTCAGACTCAGTTAATTTTGAACATTCATTACGAAAATTTGAAATTGTTTCGTTAATGATTTCTTCTTTAGACATTATAACCACCACCTTTCGACAGAATTATAGCACAGGTGGTAAGAAATCACAAATAGAGAGGAGATGAGAGGATGCCAATATTAAAAAATGTTCAAACAATACTTTTAATATTGCATGAACATAAAATACAAATTTCAATAATATTATGCTTAATTTGTTTGCTTAATGTATTTCTTAATATTGCTATATTGAATAAAGGTGCATATAAGACAAATAACAAGAGCAATAAAGAAAATTAAGTTAGTGCTATCACCAAGAGAGAAAGGAAATAATGAACACTTATCCAATCTAAAATTAATAGCATTACAAACTATTGCAAAGATATCGAAATAGAAAGAAATATTGTACCAAAACAATGTTGAATCTTGTGTATATGATTTTTTGAAAAAATTAAACAAGATAGTTGATATTGCAACAATAATAGAACATATTAAGCCAGAAATAGTAGCATTTAATATTTCATTAAAATCCACTGTATTCACCACCTTCCGACAGAATTATATCAGGTGGAAATCAAAAAGTAAAGGAGATGAGAAAATGCAATGGTTAACATTAGAAGAAACAAAACAACGTTTTAGAGTAAAAGATAATAGAACAATAATAAATTTTACAAAGCAAGGTTTAAAATTCATAAAATTAGGAACACAGTACAGATTTGACTTAAAGGATATAGAAGAATTTGAGCAAAAATTAAAAAAAGAACAGCAAGAAAAAATAATTGAAATCTATCCAATTAAAACAAAAAGAAAATGTCATACGGTAGATATCGACTATGAAAAAAGAAAAATAAACTTAACTCAAAATAGAGTAGTAATTTAAGGAGGAAAAACAAATGAAAAACATTATTAAAGGATTGATATTTTGGATAATAGCATTAGTATTTATATTTGTAGTGTTTACAATAGCAGAAGCTTTATCAAAAATAGTAACAATCAACGTAATTATGAATTTAGTTTATGTATTGCTAGCAATTAGCATTGTATACATATTAAAAAATACCTAAGAAAGGAAGTGAAAAATATGTTTAGTAGAAAGCAAAAAGAAATTGATAATTTAAATGCAAGATGTGTTGAATTAGCAAGAATGGTAAGAAACTTAAAAAACGAAAATGCAGATTTAAGAAGTGAAATAGACGAAAAAGAAGACACAATCAAACTAGTAAATAAGTTAATGACAAGTAATCAATATGATAATAATCAAGTAATTAGAAACAAAATAATAGAGCTAACAAGCGACGACCAATCAATTTGTTAACTCCTCAAAAATATTTATATAAATACTCTCTTTGAATATTATAACACATTTTTTCAAAGAGAGCAAGGAAAGGAATGGAAAATGGAAAAAAAGACAGGAATTTCAAGACATGTTGATGAACTTGGTAGGGTTGTAATACCAAAAGAGCTAAGAAGAAATCTAGGAATTGAAGAAGGAGACTTGATGGAAATTAGCTTAAAAGGACAAGATGTTATTTTAAAAAAGGTAAGCCAAAAATGTTGCACAGCCTGTGGACAAGCAGTGGATTTGAAAGATAGATTTTGCAGAAATTGTGGAAAGGAACAATAAAAATGGACGATGATGGAGACATATTCGCATTAATAAATGAAGA
>JALFMW010000332.1 GCA_022782605.1 Clostridium sp.
CTTGAATAAAATTCATGCCATTCGAGATGAAGAAAAACAAGATAAAATATTAGATGATTATTTGAATGAAAACGAAGATAAAGTATCAGAATATTATGAATTCATGATTGAGTATGGTAAAATGGTAGCCAAGATTATTCAAGCACAAACCATTGTAGCATATAACGGTAAAGAACTAAAATCACTCGATGAACAATGGGATGTTTATAGCAACAAAATATCTTATGATGTTTGGGAAAAATATAATGAAGTTGTGAATAAATATCCGTTTGGTATCAAGGACGACATTGATGTATATATTCCTTCTTTGAAGAAAAAAGTACATAGGAGGGTAGGGTTTCAATTCGATGATTTCATACACATTGATAGACATGAAAACTCTGACAGATGTACTGTCGAATTTGATTAAGTTTGGATTTGGTAGTTATAATGAACTCATGGGAATGAGTATGGAAAGAATAATGACCTTTTATAATTGGTTTATAAAAGATTACGAAAAGGAGATGAAAAATAAAATAGATTATGATACATCATTAATAAAAGCAGGATGTCCTTTATTTAGAAGTAGACGAAAATAATAAAAAAAGAAAAGACCCTCTCAAATCGAGAGGGTTTATACATAAATAACTATTTTTAATAGTATAATTAGTTGATTTGGAGATTTTTATATGGCTGAAAACAGAGGAAATCCTAGCGGAAGTAAATCAAATTTACCTAATCCTAATGGGGTGACTAGACCGAATAATAATTTTAAAAATATAGATACCCACACTTTAAAAGAAATGAGAACTGTTTATAGCGGTTTGACAAAATTTGCCGTAGAATTGGGTGGTGATTTAAAAGATTTTAATGAAGTTATAGAAAAATCAGCAAACACATTAGTTAATACAAGACAAAAATTAGATAAAACTGCTAAAGAATATGATATTCAAGTTGCTGAAATGAGAAAACATTATTTTAGTGCTAATAAAAAAATAGCAGATGATTATGAAAAATTTGTTGAAGAGAAAAAACAATTAATGGAAAAAGAATTTGAGGAAATTAAAAAAGAGGAAAGGAAAAATATAATTAAACAATCATTTAAGAATGAATCAAATCAAAATAAAATAAACTTCATAGATAATAAATTTTCTAAAGGAAATAATTTGGCAAATACGAGCAATGAGTATTATAATCAACTTGAAAAATTAAAATCTGATGCGCTAGATGTTTATGGGGAAGGATTTGAAAATAATAAAGAATATAAAAAAGCATTATTAAATCTTAATGATGAGTATGCTAAAAACATGAAAGACGCTTGGAAAGAAGATTTTAAGGAAAATTATAAAGTTCTTGGTGGAATCGCAAGTGGTATTAAAGATACTTTTGAAAGAAATAAAGAAAGTTTACAAGGATTGTTGGGACCTTTAAATTTATTTATCGCTCCATTAAAGGATTTCTTTGGTGGATTCGGAGCGATATTTAAATTTGTGGGTGGTGGAGTAAAGAAATTATTTGGAAAATTCACAAAGAAAAATCCAACCGCTTCTGATGTACTCAAAAGTGGTGCTTTTGGTGTAGGTGCTTTATATATAGGTTCTAAACTTGAACAAATGTTTGGAAAAACCAAAGATAAAAAAGAAATTAAAAAAGGATTTTTAGATAAATTAACGTCATTAAAAGAAAGCGGTGGAATTATAGGTTTATTAAAAGGATTACCCTCATTATTAAAAACAATTCCTATTTTAGGAACTGCATTAAGAGGGGCAGGGTTATTAGGAAAATCTTTTGGAAAAAACGTTTTGGGTAAAGGCGGTAATTTTGCTAAATTTTTTAAGAGTGGTGCTACAAAAACTGCATTTAAGGCTATGGGTCCGATGATGATTGTTACATCCTTAATAGAAATGACAATTGATGGAATTAAAGGTTTTTTCAAATCAAAAGAATGGAATGCATCAAAAATATCATCAGCATTGGGTGGATTTTTGGGTGGTGCATCGGAAGGTGGGTTAAAAAATGCTTTTTCTAGTATGGGCAAATGGGCATTGCTTGGAGCAGGTGTTGGTTCTGTGGTTCCTGTTGTAGGAACTATTGCAGGTGGTTTAATCGGTGGAGCAATTGGTGGAATTCTTGGTGCAATTGGTGGAAAAAAACTTGCTAAAGGATTTGATGCTATTGGTAAATGGTTTAAAGATGTATTCTTTACATCATATATTGAAGTTCTTGATGATATGTTTAATATCAGTAAATTTAAAGAAATATTTAAAGGTGAAGATAGTGTTGGTAAAAAAATAGGTAAAGCGTTAGGTTTATTAGTTATAACAGTTATTAAATTTCCAATGAAATTATTAATGTCAGGTCCTAAATTTTTTAAAAAAATATTCACTAAATCATTTGCAGGTAAAGATGTAAAAGGAGCATTGAGTAAATTTGGAGCAACCATAATTAATGGTTTAGGTAATGCGTGGAGTAGTATAAAAAATTGGGGTGTTTCTGTTGGTGAAAATGCTAAAAAGACATGGGAAGGTATTAAGAATTTTGGTGGCGATATTTGGGAAGGATTAAAAGAATCAGAATTAGCAAATTTTGTAAAAAATATATTTACTTCTTTGAATGAAGGAATCAGCAAATTCTTTAATGAAAACCCTGTAGGTAAATGGTTGGATTCTCATATTATCGCTCCAATCAAAAATGCATTTGGTCAGATGGGTGCTTGGTTCTCATATATTGGAGATGCGTTTAGTAAAGATGGAATTACAGGTGCTTTAAGTGCTATGACCGTAGGTATGATTAAGAAAGATAAGAGTACAGGTCTTACAGATTTTGAAGCATATAAACAAAATCTTTTAAATCCTACAAATGTAGACGATGCAATTATCCGTACGGACGGTTCTATTATAAAAACTAATCCTAAAGATACTTTAGTGGCATTAAAAGATGTTCCTCTTTCTATGGAACAAGTTAGAAGCGATACAACTAAAAACTTGAATTCATCTTTGAATGGTTTGGGAAGCGATAAAACTTTGGAAAAGAAATTAACCACTATTATAGATGTGTTATCTAAAATTCTTGCAAAAGATGTTCAAGTTAATTTACCACCTCAAACAAGAGGTGATTTGGATATGATTATGAGTGGAGGTATGATTTAAATGTTCAATCTTCAAGATGATATTCCATCATATAAACTTGTAAAAGTATATAACGCTGACGCTGAAGGAACACCCACTTTAGTTACAGATAAACCATTAATCA
>JALFMW010000358.1 GCA_022782605.1 Clostridium sp.
GATGAGTCACATAGTCATGACCACGATCATGAAGAAGATGAACATGACCATGGAATTTATGATCCACACACGTGGCTAAGTATAGAAAATGCCCAAAAAGAAATGGAAAATATAAAAGACGCCCTAGTTAAATATGATCCGGAAAATGCAGATTATTATGAATCGAACTTTAAAACTTATGAAAATAAATTTGAAGAATTAGAAGAGAAATATTCTAAAAAACTAGATCCAATAGAAAATAAAACTATAATAGTTGCTCATGAAGCTTTTGGTTATTTATGTGAAGAGTACGATATAAAACAAGAAGGTATAGAAGGATTAACACCTGATAGTGAACCAGATCCAGCTAGAATGACAGAAATAATTAAATTTGCTAAAGAGCATAATGTAAAAACTATATTCTTTGAAGAGTTAGTAAGCCCTAAAGTGGCAGAGACAATTGCTAAAGAAATTAATGCAAATACAGAAGTATTAAATCCTTTAGAAGGATTAAGTGAAGAACAAATAAAAAATGGAGAAGATTATTTCTCTATAATGGAAAAAAATTTAGAAGCTATATATAATTCATTGAAATAAGAGTATAAATAAAGGAGGCATATATGAAAAATATAATATCTATAGAGAATGTATCCTTTGCTTATAATAAGGAAAATGTATTACAAGATATAATTTTATCTGTAGATGAAGGTGACTTTGTCGGTATTATTGGATGTAATGGAAGTGGTAAAAGTACACTTATGAAGCTTTTAATAGGCCAATTAGCACCTTCAAAGGGTAAGATAAAGTTATTTAATGAGGATCTAAGTAAAAGTAATAAGTTGAATAAAATAGGGTATGTACCACAAATATCTCTATCAAGCGGTGCAACTTTTCCAGCTACAGTGGAAGAGGTAGTCATGGCAAATTTATATTCAAAAATTGGATTTATGAAATTTCCTAAAAAAGAACATAAAGAAAAGGTAAAAGAGGCTCTTAGAATAGTTAATATGGAGGAGTACTCAAAGCGATTAATCGGTAATTTATCAGGTGGTCAACAACAAAGGGTAATGATTGCCAAAGCGTTAGTTAGCGATCCTAAAATTATAATTTTAGATGAACCAACAACAGGTATTGATGCCAAATCTGAAGAACAATTATATGCTCTTCTTAACAAATTAAATAAAGAATCCAATATAACTATAATAATTGTAAGTCATGATTTTGCAAAAATTCAACAATATACAAATAAGATTTTTGTAGTAGAAAATAATAAAGTATCTTTAATGAAGAACGAAAATGAGGTGTAGACATGATTTTTGAATATGCTTTTATGAGAAAAGCATTTGCTGTAGGTATCTTATTGGCAATTATAGTACCTTGTATAGGTATTATAGTTGTTTTAAAGAGATTATCAATGATAGGAGATGCACTTTCTCATTCATCTCTTGCAGGTATTGCAGCAGGCTTAGTATTTAATATTAATCCTATTTTAGGTGCTATTATAGCATCACTGGCTTCGGCCTTTAGTATAGAATTTATAAGAAAAAAACTACCTAAATACTCGGAAATGTCCATAGCTATAATCATGTCTGCCGGTGTAGGTCTAGCAGGTGTATTATCAGGATTTGTTAAGGATTCTGCAGCTTTTAACAGTTTTTTATTTGGTAGCATTGTTGCTATAACAGATTTTGAACTATATATGGTTATTGGAATAAGTATTTTAGTTATAATTGCCTTTATATTATTATATAAAGAGTTAATGTATATAGCCTTTGATGAAGAAGGAGCAAGAATGGTTGGTATACCAGTTAAAGCTGTAAATTTTATATTTACAATACTTACAGCTTTTACAGTATCAATTGCTGCAAGAACGGTTGGAGCACTAATAGTATCTTCCATGATGGTAGTACCTGTAGCATGTGCTATGAAATTTGCTAAAAGTTATAAGCAAACAGTATTATTGTCAATATTATTTGCAGTTATTTTTACTATCATAGGTTTAAGTTTATCATATTATATGGGATTAAAACCAGGTGGAACTATAGTTTTATGTGGTGTAGTATTCTTAATTTTAACATTAATTATTAAAAGAGATTAGAGCAAGTGAGAAAATCACTTGCTTTTTTTTATTAAGAAAACTACAATTTCATAAAACAATTATAATACTTATAAAATAAGTATTTAGTAATAAAAATAATATAATTTCTATATAATTATGTATTAAATATATTATTTTCATTAAGTTATATTTAAATAAATTTGGGGTGTGAAGATATATGAATGAACTTAAAAATCTTATTAAACTATCTTTAAATGAAATAAAGCCTGATTTAGTCTTAAAAAGAGGAAATATTATTAATGTTTTTACAAATGAAATTATAAAATGTGATGTTGCTATTGATAATGGTATTATAGTAGGACTTGGTAATTACCAAGGTGAAAAAGAAATAGATATGAATAATAAATATATAGTTCCAGGATTTATAGATTCGCATTTACATATAGAATCAACAATGTTGACTCCTGGTGAGTTTTGCAAAGCTGTACTTCCAAGAGGAACAACAACTGTAATTGCTGATCCCCATGAAATTGCCAATATATGTGGTTTAGATGGAATAAATTATATGTTAGAAGAAAGTAAAAGTTTACCTATGGATATATTTTATATGTTGCCATCATGTGTACCTTGTACAGATTTTGAAAGTAGTGGAGCAATATTAAAAGCAAAAGACTTACAGTCATTAATAAATAAAAACATGATTTTAGGTTTGGGAGAAATGATGAATTATCCAGGGGTTATATCTGGAAATAATGAAGTTTTAGAAAAATTAAAATTAACAAGAGATAATGATAAAATTATAGATGGTCATGGTCCACATATAAAAGACAAGGAATTAAATGCATATATTATTTCAGGTGTAAGCACTGAACATGAATGTGCAACCATTGAAGAAATGATAGATAGATTGAGATTAGGTATGTACGTTATGATAAGAGAAGGTTCTGCAGCAAAAAACTTGAAGGATTTAATAAAAGGAGTAAATAAAGATAATATTTCTAGATGTTTGTTATGTAGTGATGATAAACATCCTCAAGAAATAATAAATAAAGGTCATATAAACCATAGTGTTAAATTGGCAATTAATGAGGGGGTTGATCCTATAGATGCAATAAAGATGGTAACTATAAATGCAGCTACATGTTATAAATTAAAAAATAAAGGAGCAATAGCACCAGGCTATGATGCAGATTTACTTATTATAGATAATCTCAATGATTTTAATATTGAAAAAGTATACAAAAGAGGATTGCTAGTTGGAGAAAATAATAAACCTTTGTTTAATTGTAAATCTAATAACTCTTATGAAAATAGTGTTATAAATACTGTCAATATTAGAGATATAAAAAAGGAAGATTTAGAAATAGAAGTAACTAATGATGAGGCAAATGTTATTAAAGTTATGCCACATAGTTTGGAAACTAGAAAAGTTATAAGAAAAATAAAAACTAAAGATAATAAATTTGTTTTTGATAAAAATATGGATATAATAAAAATGGTTGTGATTGAAAGACATAATAAAAGTAATAACATGGGATTAGCTCTAGTAGAAAACTTTGGATTGAAAAATGGTGCTATAGCATCAACTATTGCTCATGACTCACATAATTTAATAGTTATTGGAGATAATGATGAAGATATTATTTGTGCTATTGAGGAAGTGAAAAGATGTGAAGGTGGAATTGCCATAAGCAGTAATAAAAAGATTTTAGCATCTTTACAACTTGAAATTGCTGGTCTTATGAGTAGTGAAAGTATAGAATTTGTAAGTTTTAAACTGGAAAAAATGATGAGTATAGCATATGATAATTTGAATATAAATAGAGAAATAGACCCTTTTATGACTCTATCTTTTATGGCATTACCTGTTATTGGAGATCTTAAGCTGACAGATAAAGGATTATTTGATGTAAGAGAATTTAATTTTATTGATATTAATAATAAATAAACTAAAAATTTATGATGATTAGATTTATTAAAGCTATGTAAATAGAATGTCTTCTATTTTTCATAGCTTGTTTTAATTTCTAATAAATTAATTAGATTAATAAGTAAAGTATATTTTTTATTTTAAACATATAAATAAGAAGAAAAAATAATTTATATACACTAGATTTGTTGAAAAATGTATGTGTATGGGCAAATTTATGGTACAATTATAAAAAAAGGAATATGACGGAGGCAAATATGAATTCTAAAGAAAGAATAGAATTATTTTTAAAATATCAAAATGAAAAAATGTCCTTTGAAGATATTTCTAAAAAATTAGAAATAAAACCTGATACACTTAGAAGAACTTTAAACAAAAATGGATATAAATCTAATAAAGGTATATATGAAAAGAAAGTTGATGACTCACAACTATCTTTTTCAGTTTTAAATACTACAAATAATAGTGATAAGAGTAAGGTAAAAGGAAGCAATAAAAAAACAAAAGATATAAGTAAAAATAAGAACGAGAGTAGTAAAAAAGAATCAGCAAAGAAAAAGAAAACAACTACACCTAAAAAGGATAGAAAAATTAATATTAGTCAAGAAGATCTGGATAAGTTATGTGAAGTTTATGATTGGTATATAGAAGTTAGAGATAATAAGGCACTTAAACCTAAAAAATTATCTAATAAAAAAGATATATCATTGGAAAATGAAAATATTACAGATTTCAAATCTGTCAACATTAGAGTGGAAAAAGAAACTTGGGAAGACTTTGAAAGATTATGTAGCAATTCTTCTTTCAATAAAAAAGAAATAATTACTCAAGCATTGAAAGATTTTATGAAGACATATAAAAATCTTCTTTAAGAATAAAGTCAAGGAGAAGAAAATGAGGTGCGTATATGAATAATCTGATTAAAAGGGTAGTTTTGCTTATTCTTATATTGATGGTTTTAGTAATGGGAATTAATATTTTTATGAGTTTTAAAGATATAAATGGTAATGAATATGAATCAGATATAATTAATAAAAGCAATGCAAAAACTTTAGAAATATATGATAGTAAAATCACTAATCTTATTGGAAGAAGAAATAGCGACAATACTGCAGTAATTAAGATAAAAAATGCATCTAATTTTAATATTAGTAATATTATTTTATATTATGATGAATTGGATAAAAATAATAAAGTTATATCAGATGCTAAAACAAATATAGATATGACTTTAAGTGCAGATGAAGTTGTGCAAGTACAATTTACACCTAAAGGTTTTACAGATACAATTGAAATAACGGGATACAACTATATAGTAGAAGATTCTAGTGTTAATGTAGATTTAAAGAACAATGAAATTGAAATATATGAAAATGATAAATATTTAGAAAATAGTAAAAACTATGAAGTAATGTCTATTAATAAAATAAATAACAAAAAACATGATAAAGAAGATTTAACTTTTGTTATGAAAATAAAGAACACGTCACAGAAAAATCTAGGAAATATTGTTTTGAAAATTGCAGAAATAGATAAAAATAAAGAGGTAGTTAAGATAGATCATATAATATATAATTCTATTTTAAAACCAAATGATGAAGCAGAAATAGCAACTTCTTTGTATAATTCAAATTATGATGTTAAAATTTTAGGATATACTTACGATGATATGGAAAATAAGAGTAATATAGATATTGATTTAATTACACATAAAGTAAATATAATTGACAATAAACAGTAATTTTTAGGGATATTTCAAATCTTATTTGAGATATTCCTTTTGTTTATAATATATATAATAGGAGATTATGATGAAAATATTAGTAGTTGAAGATAATAAAAAATTATTACAAACCATTGAAAAAGAGATTATAAAACATTTTGAGGTTAAGTGTTGTGAAGATGGAGAAGAAGCATTATATCTTATAAAACAAGGTATATATGATTTAGTAGTACTAGATTTAATGTTACCAAGTTTAAATGGCTTAGAAGTTTTGAAAAATATAAGAAAAGATTATATAGATACACCAGTACTTATATTAACAGCAAAAGAAAGTTTAGATGAAAAGATGGAGGCTTTTTCAGTTGGAGCTAATGATTATTTAACAAAACCTTTTTATATGGAAGAGTTAGTAGCCAGAATTTATGCTATTCTTAGAACTACAGGTAAATTACAGACAAGTAATACTCTAGATTTTTATGATTTACATCTTGATTTAAGTAAAAGAAGAGTATTTTATAAAAATGAAGAAATAGAATTACAAAACAAGCAATTTAATTTGCTGGAATATTTTTTATTGAATAAAGGTACTATACTTTTGAAGGAACAAATTTATGATAGAATTTGGGGGATAGAATCTGATGCAACTATAGAAATTGTAGAAGTATATGTTAGTAATTTGAGAAAAATATTAAGTAAATTTGGATATGATAAGTGCATAAAAACAAAACGTAAGGTTGGATATATGTTTGATGATAAATAAAAAAGTATTTAGTGAAACTAAGGATAAATTAATAAAAATAAACATTTTAGTTGTATCTGGATTTTTAATTATATTTTCTCTTTTTACCTATTTTTATTTTCAAAGTATAACCTATAATAGCATAGACACAAAATTAAAAGAAGAATATGAATATATAAGTTTACAAATTAATAGAAGTTCTTATTTAAATCCAATTGTACTAAATGATCCTAGAGATTTAGTATATATTTATGACCATGATAGACTTATATATTATACTAAAACTGATTACTTTGATAATATTGTGCCACAAGATACAAATGAAAAAATTAATTCTTGTTTTACATATAAAAATGGAAGATATACTTTTAGGGAACTATCTGTAACAATCAATAATCTAAAAATAAGAATAATAAGAAATATTGATTCAGAACTATCCTTACTAAGACAATTATTATTTGTTATTGGTATAGGAATAGTTTTTTCTGTAATAATTACATACTTTATAGCATTATACTTAACAAAAAAAGCTTTGTTACCAATTGAAAATGCTTGGTATACTCAAGTTAAATTTATACAAGATGCATCTCATGAATTGAGAACACCAATTACAATAGTTTCTTCAAAACTTCAAAGTCTTTTAACTGTTCCAAGTAATACTATTAATGATGAAGTTGAAACAATTGCCGATGCTATGAATGAAACTAGAAGATTGAAGAAAATGATTAGTGATTTGTTATCTCTTTCAAAAGAAGATGCTATAACAACTTTAAATATAGAAAAAGTAAATATAAGTCAATTAGTAGAAGAAATTTATAGAGATTATGAAGACATAGCTCTTATGCAAAATAAAAAATTTACCTATGAAAATAACTTGAAAAATAATTTTATTAATAGTGATAAAAATAAGTTAAGACAATTAATCTTAATTTTTATTGATAATGCATTTAAGTATACTAATATTGGTGAAGAAATAAATATATTGTTAAATGAAAAAGATGATAACATAATTTGTACTATTAGAGATACTGGTATAGGAATAAAAGAAAGTGATTTAAGTCATATATTTGATAGGTTTTTTAGAAGTGATGATGTTCGAAATAAAGATATAGATGGATCAGGCATAGGTTTATCTATAGCTAAAATGATCAGTATTAATTTAAATTGCAAAATAAAACCTTACTCTGTTGAAAATGAAGGTTCTAAATTTGAAATAATTATACCTAGATATATTGATTAAAGAAAAAGTTTTGAAGCATTTATAATGGGTATAACTGTAATATAATAAATATTAGAATAATATTAACCTTTATTATAAGTAATTAATATTATATATTGATATGCTAGGAGGGGGAAAATGGCAAAGATATTAAATAATTCTCAGTTTTATAATAAACTTAGAACATCAGATAAATTAGTAGTTATGGATTTTTTTGCAACATGGTGTGGTCCATGTAAAATGTTAACACCAATATTTGAATCTCTAAGCAAAGAGATGTCAGATAAGGTTGACTTTGCAAAACTAGATATAGATAGAAGTTTAGAAATTGCTCAGCAATATAAAATAGTATCGGTACCAACAACCATAATATTTAAAAATGGTAGAGAAGTACAAAGAATAGTAGGATTTATTCCAAAAGAGCAATTAAAATCAAAAATAAAGGCTCATATATAAGAGCTGTGGATGTGGTGATAATAATGAGATATGATATAGCAATAGTAGGAAGTGGTCCAGCAGGACTTTCAGCAGCAATAAATGCAAAAATAAGAAATAAAAATATAATCGTATTTGGGACTGAAAATTTAAGTAACAAGCTTGAAAAGGCACCTGAAATAAATAACTATTTAGGATTTTATGAAATTAGTGGTGAAGATTTAAAAAATAAATTTAAAGATCACATAGATAGTATGGGCATTGAAGTAAATAACAATAGAATTACTAATATTTATGCAATGGGTGATTATTTTGCTCTAATAAGTGGAGAAAATATGTTTGAAGCAACTACAGTTATTTTAGCAACTGGTGTGCAATATGGAAAGCCTATCAAGGGAGAAGAAGAATATTTAGGTAGAGGTGTTGGATACTGTGCAACATGTGATGCTCCTTTATACAAAGAAAAAACTGTGGCAATAATAGGATATAATAAAGAAGCTGAAGAAGAAGCAAACTTTTTAAATGAAATAGCGTCAAAAACATATTTTATACCTATGTATAAAGGTGAAGGGCTAATGAGAGGTAATAACTTAGATGATACTATAGAAGTTATTAATGAAAGACCTATAGAAATAAAAGGTGAAACACTTGTAAATCAAGTTTCATTTAAGACTAAAAACATAGATGTAGATGGAGTATTTGTAATTAAAGATAGTGCATCACCAAAAACTTTAGTTCCAGGACTTGATGTAGATGGTTCACATGTTAAAGTTGATATAAATATGAATACAAATATATCAGGTTGCTTTGCTTGTGGTGATATAGCAGGTAAGCCTTATTCATATATAAAATCAGCAGGTCAAGGACAAATAGCTGCAATTAATGCAGTTTCATATTTGGATCAGTTAAAAATAAAAGAAAGAAATGAAAATAAGTAATTTTTTTAAGAGTTAATGTAAGTTATATTCTACATAATTTACATTAACTCTTTTTAAATAGGGAAATTTAAGAAAAATTAAACTTTTTGCAAAAAAATAAAAACTATAAGAGGAATAAAAAAAAACATGTCTAATCTAATATATAAATATAGTAATTATATTTAATATATTAAAATTTAAGGGGGAGAATATGAGAGACTTAATCAACAAATGGAATCAAATTAGTTTAGTAAAGAGAATACTAATAGGGTTGGTAATCGGTATCATTTTAGCATTAACAGTACCTAAGGCTGCAAGTCCAGTAGTTATATTTGGAACATTGTTTGTAGGAGCATTAAAAGGTGTTGCTCCAATATTAGTTTTCTTTTTAGTTATGAGTGCCATATCTCAACATAAAAGTGGTAAGAAGACAAATATGAAATCTATAATAGTATTATATTTATTAGGTACATTTCTAGCTGGCTTTGTAGCAGTTGTGGCAAGTTTTATGTTCCCAATAACATTAAAACTTGGAGCTAGTGCATCTGATGTGGCGCCTCCAGGAGGTGTTGGAGAAGTACTTATGAATTTACTTAATAATATAGTCAAAAATCCTGTAACTTCTTTATCAGAAGCAAATTATATAGGAATATTAGCATGGGCTGTAGTGTTAGGACTTGCTCTTAAAAATGCAAAGGAAAGTACAAAAACTATGATAAGTAATGTATCAGATGCTCTATCTCAAGTAGTTAGATGGGTAATAAACTTTGCACCCCTTGGAATAATGGGATTAGTATTTGACAGTTTGGCAACTAATGGAATAAGTGCCTTTGGAGCATATTTACAATTAATATTCTTACTAGTTGGAGTAATGGCTTTTATAGCTTTAGTAGTAAATCCTTTGATAACGTTTGCTGGAATAAGAAAAAACCCATATCCACTTGTATTTAAATGCTTAAAAGATAGTGGACTTACAGCATTTTTTACAAGAAGTTCAGCTGCCAATATACCAGTAAATATGGAACTTTGTGAAGAGTTAGGTCTTGATAAAGATACATACTCAGTTTCTATACCACTAGGAGCTACAATCAATATGGGTGGAGCTGCAGTTACTATATCAATATTAACTTTAGCAGCAGTTCACACAATGGGAATAGAAGTTGATTTAGGTATGGCTTTACTTCTTTCTCTATTATCAGCAGTAAGTGCTTGTGGAGCATCAGGAGTTGCTGGAGGAAGTTTACTTTTAATACCTCTTGCTTGTTCATTATTTGGAATATCTAATGATGTGGCTATGCAAGTTGTTGGAGTTGGATTTGTAGTAGGTGTAATACAAGACTCTTGTGAAACTGCACTTAATTCATCAACAGATGTTTTATTTACAGCAGTGGCAGAGTTTGCTAAGAGACGTAAAAATAAAGTGGTAAAATTAGAAGAGTTAAGTTAATAATTAATATTTATGAATTAAAGAAAGTCTAAGATATAATTTATCTTAGGCTTTTTAATTACAAGGAGTTTACAAAAACTTAAAATTGAGTGATAGCAAAGAATATAGTACTATAAAATAAAATATTTTTATGAAAAATAATAAATATGATTGCAGGAAATAATTAAGTATACTACTATTTAGTTAAGTAAGTACTTAATTAAAAAGAGGTATCCATGGAAACTGTAGTTAAAATTTTTAAAGCATTAAGTGATGAAACTAGATTAAAAATACTTATGATTATATCTAGTAAAGTAATGTGTCAAAGGGGTATATCTAAGTGTTTACAAATTTCAGACTCGGCTGTTTCTCAACATATTAAAATATTGAAAGATGCAGACATTATAACCAGGTATAAAGAAGGATATTATGTATTTTATAAAATAAACAAAGATATTTTTAATGAATGCATAGAATTTATGAGGTTTTTAGAGACTAAGGATCATACTTTTATTGACATAAATAATACTGAAAAAAATGAACAGTGTTGTAAAGTTACTTGTAAAGGTAAAAAGAGATGCTGTAAAAAAGGGGAGGAAATGTAATGAGAGTTTGTATACCAGTTGAAAAAAATGAAGGAGCAGAAAGTAAGCCATATAATCATTTTGGTTCTGCACCAAAATTCTTAATAGTAAATTTAGAAGGTGAAGAAATAGAAGTTATAGATAATGGAGATTTAGGCCATGAACATGGTAATTGTCAACCAATAAAAGCATTAGCTAACAAGCCTGTTGATGTAGTAATAGTAAGAGGAATAGGTGCAGGAGCAATATCAAAATTGAATTCTATGGGAACTAGAGTATTCCAAGGTGTAGAAGGTAATGTAGGGGAAAATGTTGAGTTATTAAAAGCAAATAAATTAATGGAATTCACAGTTAATAACGGATGTAATCATCACGATTGTGGCCATCACTAAAAATAAAAACTCTTGAGACTATATACAGTTTCAAGAGTTTTTATTTATTAATATTTTAGCAGTAAAAATTGAAATATAATTTATTACAAGAATTTTATAGATAGATCTTTTATAAGAAACTTGTATTAAGGGATAAAATTAGGATATAATTATTAACAAACACAAGTTCGGATAAAGGAGATAAATTATGTATAAAAAACCTATAGAAATATTGGAAAAATATTTTGGATATAAAAGTTTTAGACCGGGTCAAGAAAATATAATTAATTCCATATTAGAAAAAAGAGATGTATTATCAATAATACCAACAGGTGGAGGAAAGTCATTATGTTATCAAATTCCAGCATTAGTACTAGATGGATTAACTATAGTAATATCGCCTTTAATATCTTTAATGAAGGATCAGGTGGATACATTAAAAAGTATGGGTATAGAAGCCGAATTTATTAATAGTTCATTAAATAGTGAAGAATATAATTTTATACTTGAAAACATAAAAGCTGATAAATATAAGCTTTTATATGTGGCACCAGAAAGACTTGATAGTACTGATTTTATAAATTTAATAAAAAATAAAAATATAAGTCAAATTGCAATAGATGAAGCTCACTGTATTTCCAGCTGGGGACATGATTTTAGAAAAAGCTATACAAAAATACCTTACTTTATAGATGTTTTACATAAAAGACCTATAGTTACTGCATTTACAGCCACTGCCAATGAACAAGTAAGAGATGATATTATAAATACGCTAAATTTAAATCATCCAAGAATTTATATATCAGGATTTAACAGAGAAAATTTATCAATAAATATAGTTAAATCTGCTTCAAAGAAAAGTTTTTTAAATAGATATGTTCAAAATCATAAGAATGAATCGGGAATTATATATGCAGCTACTAGAAAAGAAGTAGAAAATATATATGAAATGTTATCTAAAAATAACTACTCTATTTCGAAATATCATGCAGGTTTATCTAATGAAATAAGAAAAGAAAATCAAGAGAAGTTCGTAAAAGATGAAATTAAGATAATGATTGCTACAAATGCCTTTGGAATGGGTATCGATAAATTAAATGTAAGATGGGTAATACATTATAATATGCCTCAAAGTATAGAAAACTATTATCAGGAAATTGGCAGAGCAGGAAGAGATGGACAACCTAGTGAATGTATACTGCTATTTTCTCAAGGAGATGTTCAAACTCAAAAATATTTAATAGAGATGGGTATAGAAAATCCTATTAGAAAGCAAATTCAATATAAGAAGCTACAACAAATGGTAGATTTAGTTCATAGTAAAAACTGCTATAGAAAAAATATACTAAATTACTTTGGTGAAGATTTAGAAAATAACTGCAATAATTGTAGTAACTGTTTAACTGATGGAAATGTTGTTGATAAAACTTTAGATGCTCAAAAGGTGATATCTTGTATATATAGAATGAAAAGAAGTTTTGGCGCTACTATGATAATAGATGTACTTAGAGGATCTAAAAATAAAAAAGTGATAGAGCATAACTTTAATAATTTAAGCACTTATGGAATAATGAAAAATTATTCAGCAGAGGATTTAAAAACTTTTATAAATACTTTAGTATCTCATGGATTTTTAGATGTGACTGAAAATATGGGAACGAGGGGCACTTACCCTACTATAAGATTAAATAACAATTCTATGAAAGTACTAAAAAATGAAATAAAAGTTGAATTTAAAGAGTCTAAAGTATCTGAATCTAAATATGTGAAAAATGAACTTTATGAAAAACTTATAGAAGTTAGAAAAGAAATTGCAATGGAAAACAGAATTGCTCCATATATGGTATTTGGAGATGCAACTTTAAATGAAATGGCAAGTACTTATGCAACTACAAAAGAGGAAATGCTTAGTATATCTGGAGTGGGAGAAGTTAAATATGAAAGATATGCTCATAAATTTGAAGATACAATAAGAGAATATATAAAAGAAAAAAATATAGATAAAATAAACTTATTAAAGCTAGATGAACAAAATAGAAAAATAACATCTAAGAAGGATGAATTTTTTGAGGTAAATACAGATAAGAATTTATATGAAGAGTTAAAAGAATATAGAGATAAAAAAGCTAAGTTAGAATATATTTATCCAAATGCTTTACTTAGTAAAAACACCTTAAAAGAAATAAGTGGAAGATACCCTTTAAATGAAGATGAATTAAAGGATATAAGTGGTATAGGTCCTGTTAAAATCGATAAATATGGTATGGAAATTTTAGATATAGTAAAAAATTATGTAGAAGAAAATAATATAATACCTAAATGGGAGTATAAGAAAAGATTAAAGCTAATACTTGATGGAGATAGCAGAAAAGATAATGAAATAGCTCTAGATTTATTAAATCAAGGAAAATCTTTAGAGTATGTATGTGAAGAATTGGAAATATCTATTTATTCAGCTTTAACTTATATTTATGATTATATAAAAGAAGGAAATATAATAAAATTTGATTTAGATTTAAAAGATTTTTATGATGAAAATGAAGAAATAATGATAAATGAGGCTATTGAAAGATTTGGAACTCAGAAAATAAATGTTTTAAAGAAAGTACTTCCTGATTTTATTAAATACCCTACTATTAGAGCTGTGCTTTTAGACAAGATGTTATACAAAGTAAAATTATAAGTATTGTACTTCAATGTTATATCTTTTGTATTAATAAAAAAGGAATTTTTATAAGCCATATAGAATAAGTAATAAGATTATACTTATTTAGTGGAGGCTTAATATGAATGATGTAGATAGATGGAAAAGATTAAATGTATATGTAAGTTTGGGTGGATTAGTATTTTGCATAATCAGTTTATTATTTGTAAGATATAATCCTCTAATAATGTGTTTAGCGGCATTTGGTTTAGGTATAGCTTGGAAAGGATTTAAAAATATTTATAAAAATGTAGATCCTCCAAATACTGAAAAGGTAACTGATCCTTATGATAATAATATGATTAAAGCTAAAAAGAAAAAAAAGAAGAAAAAAAGATAATTTATTGATAAAGTCATAGTATTAATGCTATGACTTTATTTTATATTTATAAAAAATAGATATGATGTGTATCAAAATAATAAAGTAAACATATGAGAAGATATTCTAATATGTTCACTTTATTGGTGAATTATTCAAACTCTTTTAAAGATATTATAGCGTTACTTGGAAAGTAATAAGTATTTTCCTTATCAAAATTACTTTTATGATAATCTGTGCCAGAATTGGATAGTGTTGGTGCAATTGTAATGGAATTATCTGTTGTCTCAACAACTTCACCTATTATAGGGGTTTTGCTAAAATAAGTATTTACTACAACGGATTTATCTAAAAAATCATTATAATTATAATTATTATCCACTATATTCACTCCTTTTTATTATAAAAAGTAAAACTCACCTATTAGTATTATTTTAATTTCATAAGAAGATATACATTTAAAGAAGCAAAAAATCATAAAAATTCCATTGTATTTACTTAAAATTAAAAATAGTGGAATTAATTGTAAATGAATGGAAAAAGTATAGTATAATTAAATTAAATTACTTATATTGGGGAGAAGTATATAAAATATCTTCAACTGTGAAATAATAGTTGGATTTATAGATAAAGATAATAAAGAAATGAAATTTTAAGTGGAGGTAAATATGAGTAAAATTAAAGAAGTATCAACTTTAGTGGAGACAAAATTTATAAGTCTTTATGATATAAAATACTTAAATAAATGTAATGAAGAAAAATCTTGGACAGTAGCATCAAGAAAAAAGAAAGAAGTTTTAGAGGAGATGTACTTAGAGGGTAAGAAAGATAAAATAGATGCAGTTATAATTTGTGCATATCATAAAGAAAAGAATAAATTAGTAATTATTAAAGAGTTTAGAGTTCCAATTAATAAATATATTTATGAACTTCCAGCAGGACTTGTGGATAGTAGTGATGATGATTTTTCAAGTGCTGTCATAAGAGAATTAAAAGAAGAAACAGGTCTTGATGTGGTAAAAATAAAAGAAGATTTAAGCTCTAAGCAAGTTTATTTATCACCAGGTATGACAGATGAATCAGCTGCATTTGTTTATTGTATTTGTGAAGGAGAAGTTAGCAATAAATATCTTGAAGATGATGAAGATATAGAAGCAATTTTAGTATCTCAAGAAGAAGCAAAAACGATTATAAAAAATAATGATGTACCAATGGATATAAGAGTATATCTAGCACTACAATCTTTTGCTCTTTTAGGAGAAAAGATGTTTGAATAAATTTTAATAAGATAAATCATAATCCCTCCATATTTTTAATATATAAAATTATGGAGGGATTATTGTGTCTTATAATAAAAAAATAGCAATTGTATATAAAAGTAAATATGGTTGTACTATGAAGTATGCTGGATGGCTTGCAATAAAACTTGATGCAGATTTATATGAAGTTTCAGATGTGGGAAGATGGGATTTATTAAAATATAAAACAATTATTTTTGGCAGTCCAATATATAATTCTAAAATTTATCTACTAGATTATATATTAGAAAAATATAAAACTATTAAAAATAAAAATTTAATTCTTTATTGTGTAAATTTAAATTTACAAAATAAAAAAGATATTATAGATTATAATTTTGAAAATGAGGAAGTTAAAAATAAGATTAAATTTTTTTTCTTAGATGGAAGTATAAATTATGATAATTTAACTAGGATAGATAAAATAAAATTAAAAAAAAGTTTGAAGAAAAATAGAGCATTTAATGTTGTTAAGTTAGAGAAAAATATTAACGTAGATAGAAGTGATAAACATACAATAAAGCCGATTATAAATTATGTATTGGAAAAAACTTATTAAAATAAAATGTATGCTTATGTATTATTTTTCAAAGTATTGATAATAATATACATGATATTGAAATTTATAAATGGAGGTAAAAAATGAAAGCATACGTAGATCATGATTTATGTATAGGGTGTGGAGTTTGTCCATCAGTATGTCCAGAAGTATTTGAAATGGGTGATGATGGACTATCACATGTAATAGTAGATACTGTTCCAGAAGATGCAGAAGATAATGCTAAGGATGCAGAAGAAAGTTGTCCAGTTGATGCAATCAAAGTTGAATAATAATTATAAAAGAGCTGTCAATAATTGATAGCTCTTTTATTTTTAATATTATAACTGTATTGATTCTAAATAAATCCTGTTTTCATAAGAATATTTGGGGTATAATTAGTATTATAAATTTATAGGGGGATTTTTATGTGCTATACATATATAATAAGATGTAAAAATAATTCTCTTTATACAGGCTATACGACTGATATTGAAAGGCGAATGAAAGAACATAAGCAAGGTATAAACTCAAAATATACAAAAGCTAAAGGCTTTGAAAAGTTGGAAATATACTTTGAAAGTAATAGCAAAAGTGAAGCTATGAAGTTAGAGTATTATATAAAAAGACAAAGCAGAAGCAAAAAAATATGGATAATAAATAATCCTTCCATGTTTATTGAAGAAGTTAAAGATAGATTTAAAATTAGTATAGGGAAATAAAATTTAGTTGACAAAAATTGTAAATAAACTATAATGAAATTGAAATAAATAATTGCTAGGGGCGCCATCGGCTGAGAGGTTTTACCGACCCTTGTACCTGATCTGGATAATACCAGCGTAGGAAAGCATAATTAAAAGAATTTTAGAATTATTAAATTAATTATAATTCGAAATCTAAGTGCTATGCCTACGGGCATAGCATTTTTTATTTTAAATGGGGGATAAGTTTATAATTATCTAATTATTAAATTATAAGGAGAGAAACTTTGAAAAATTACAAAATACCAACACTAACAATTGCTGGATCTGACTCATCTGGAGGTGCAGGAATTCAAGCAGATTTAAAAACATTTTCGGCAATAGGAACATATGGCATGAGCGTGATAACAGCAATAACTGCACAAAATACAGAAGGTGTATTTGATGTGGAGGAACTTAGCTCGAAAATAATCAAGGAACAAATAAAAGCAGTATGTGAGGATATACCTCCAAAAGCTATAAAAATCGGCATGGTATCATCTCCAGAAATTATAAAGGATATAGTGGATTGTCTAGAAGAGTATCCATGTGAATTTATAGTAGTAGATCCTGTTATGATATCAAAAAGTGGATATTCTCTTCTTAGACCAGAAGCTAAGGAGAACTTAATAAAATATCTAATACCAAAATCATACATTGTAACACCAAATATACCTGAGGCAGAAGAAATAAGTAATATGAAAATAAAAACTGTGGAAGATATGAAAAAAGCAGGAAAGCTAATACTTGATTTGGGACCTAAATATGTACTTATGAAAGGTGGACACTTGGAAGGTAGCTGTGTAGATGTACTTATGGGAGAAGATATATTTGAAGTATTTGAGTGTGAGAGAATAAATAAAAAGAATACCCATGGAACTGGATGTACAATTTCATCAGCAATAACATCTCACTTGGCTTTAGGATATGATATTGTGGAATCGGTAAAATTAAGCAAAGAGTATATTACAGAGGCAATAAGACATAGTTTTGATATTGGCCATGGAGTTGGACCAGTAAATCATTTTTATAAAGAATATTAAGAGGGGGAACAAAATGTTTAACTTAATAAATAAAGTAAAGGAAATTAATCCATTAGTACTTCATTATACAAATAATGTTACAATTACAGATTGTGCAAATACAACATTAGCAATAGGAGCAAGTCCACTTATGAGCTTTTCCTATGAAGAAGTAGATGATATTGTTAAAGTTTCAAGCTCTGTTGTAATAAATATGGGAACTATGAATAGTGAACTTTTAGAATTATTTGTTTTGGCAGGAAAGAGTGCCAATAAATATAATAAGCCAGTTATACTAGATCCTGTGGGAGTATTTGCAACTAAGGCAAGGACAGAACTTGTAAATAAATTATTAAATGAAGTTAAATTTGATGTGGTTAGGGGAAATATATCAGAAATACAATTTTTAGGTGGCCTTGATGTAAATGGAAAAGGAGTAGATTCATTTGATGATGGAAGTGATGCCACAGAAATAGTTAGAGAAGTTGCTAAAAAGCTTGAATGTGTAGTAGTTGCATCAGGAAAAACTGATTTAATAAGTGATGGAGAGACAGTTTATAAAATTCAAAATGGTAGTTCAAAGCTTAAATATATAACTGGAACAGGATGCATGAGTACTAGTTTAATAGCAAGCTTTTTACCTTGTACAGATAAAAAAATAGAAGCAGCAGTAATGGGAACATTAGCCATGTCATTAAGCGGAGAGTTAGCAGATAAGAATAATCCACCAATAGGAACTTATAAAACTTTACTTTTTGATAATTTATTTACATTAAACAAAGAAACTTTAGAAAAATATGCTTTAGTTGAAGAAGTTAGTTATGCATTATAGGGGATGATGTTATGTTATTTACAGATTATTTATTTGAAAATGTAAAGTATATTTGGGATGATTACTTAAACCATCCATTTTTAAAAGAAATGGGTCAAGGAACTTTGGATAGAGAAAAATTTAAAAGTTACTTAATTCAAGATTATCTTTATTTGAAAGAATATGCAAAAGTTTACTCTATGGCACTTATAAAAAGTGAAAATATTAAACAGATGAAGTTTTGTCAAGAGAGTATAAATGGAATACTAGAAGATGAAAGTGCAAATCATATTTGGTATTTAAAAAATTTTGGTGAAAATATAGAAGAGCTTGAAAAGTATAAAATCAAAGAAGCAAATGAAAATTACACAAGTTATATGAAATCCATATCACTTAGTGGAAATCTTAAAGAAATAATGGTAAGTGCACTTCCATGTGCTTGGATCTATTATTATATTGGTAAAAAATTAAAAGAAATTTATAAAGATAGTATGGAAGGCAACTTTTTTGAAAGCTGGATAGAATGTTATTCTAGTGAAGAATATGCATTTGTTGCAAAGAAAAATATTGATTTTGTCAATGAACTTTGTAAAAACATAGATGAGATAGAAAAAGAAAAATTAAAAGAAATTTTTATAAAAGCTAGTATCTACGAAATGAAATTTTGGGATATGGCTTATGAGGAGGTTATATAATGTTAAATACAGTTATGTTAATTATTTGTTTAGTACCAATTGCTTATTATTTATTTAATTTAAAAAAGTTTAAATTAAATACTAAGACAATGATAGTGGTTGCTTTATTTGCAGCTTGTAGTTTAGTTTTATCGAAAATACAACTTATCCAATATCCACAAGGTGGAGGAATTAATTTATTGTCATCACTTCCAATTTTAATGGTTGGACTTTTATATGGTCCTATAACAGGAATGACTTGTGGTTTAGTAGCTGGATTAGTGTCATTAATAGGAGGAGCATATATAATTCACCCTGCACAATTCTTACTTGATTATATATTACCTTCAATGTTACTTGGTATGAGTGGATTACTTGGATCAGATAATAAGAAAAATATTTTTATTGGATGTTTGATTGCAGTACTATTAAAGAATACTGCACATATACTTTCAGGATGTGTGTACTTTGGAGCATATGCATGGGAGGGATGGAATCCTTTAGCTTACTCAATAGTATATAATTTATCAGGAACAGGTGTAGAAGGATTATTAAGTACAATTGTATTAACTGTTATGCCTTTAGCTAAAATTAAAAAATTGGCAAAAATTCCATCAGCTACTAAAGCAAGTTAGGAGTTAATTATGGTTAATGAAGAAAAGTTAAGAAAAGCTCTTAAATTATATTTAGTAACAGATTCTCAAATTTTAGAGGGAAGAGACTTTTATAAATGTATAGAAGATGCCATAAAAGCTGGTGTTACCATGGTTCAACTTAGAGAAAAAGATATTGATGGCAAAGAGTTTTTAGAAAAGGCAATAAAACTTAGAGAACTTACGAAAAAATATAATGTATCTTTCATAATAGATGATAGAGTAGATATTGCTATGTTATGTGATGCTGATGGAGTTCATGTAGGTCAAAGTGATATAGATGCAAAATCTGTTAGAAAGTTAATGGGAGACGATAAAATAATAGGAGTATCTGCAAGAACTGTTGAAGAAGCTAAAAAAGCTAAAGAAGATGGTGCAAATTATTTGGGAATAGGAGCCATGTTCTCAACAAGTACAAAATTAGATGCTAAAAATGTTTCATTTGATATGCTTAGTAAAATTATAAAAGAAGTTGATTTGCCATTTGTATTAATTGGAGGCATAAATCTAGAGAATGTATCTCAATTGAAACAATTTAATCCTGATGGATATGCACTTGTTTCTGGCATACTAGGAGCACAAGATATAAACTCAAGGGTTAAATTATGGTATGAAAAAATATAGTATATTAGTATAATATAAAAATGACCTAGTAATAGGTCATTTTTTAATGTTATAATAATTATGCAAAATATGTAATTTCATAAAATTAAAAGGGGAAGGGTAATGGAGAAGATAAATTCAACAAAATCTAAAATATCTTCTGTTGCATGGAAATTATTTTATGAACAAGGATACGAAGCGACTACTGTTGATCAAATTATAAGTGAATGTGGAATATCTAAAGGCAATTTTTATCATTATTTTCATGCAAAGGATGATTTGTTAAATACCTTATCAGATATATTTGATGATGAATACAAAAAAATAATGGAAACACTTGATGATAATATGAATAGTTTTGATAAGCTTATTGAAACAAGTAAGCATTTATTTCGTTTTATAGAGGAAAATGTTCCAGTAGATTTATTATCTATATTATATTCATCTCAAATTATAAAAAAGGGGAAAAAACATTTATTGGATCAACAAAGGGTATACTATAAAGTTATACAACAAATAATAAAACAAGGTCAAAGAAGAAATCAAATAAAAAATGAAAAATCATTTATGGAACTATCAAAGATATATGCTATGCAAGAAAGAGCAATTTTATATGATTGGTGTATATGTGAAGGTAGTTATCCACTTTCTTCTTATGGCATAGAATTATTAGAGATGTTTTTAAAGAATTTAAGAGTAGATTAATAAGGAAGGTAAAAATGACAAACATAAATATTAAACTTACTAGAGATGACTATAATTTTAGATTTAAACAATATGAAGGTATGTATTTTAATGCAGAGATAAATGAAGACAGCGAAGTAATAAGATATAAAATCACTAAAGATAAAGAAGGAACTGAGCTTAAGGAATTTGGAAATACTCATATTAAAGATAATATGATTTTTATTCCTCAAATAGATGCTTATTTAGATTTGAAGAAAATAAAATAATAAAAAAGAGAGATTATAAATTAAATATAGTTTATAATCTCTCTTTTTTCTAGTTTAAATCCATTGTAATTTCTAAAAGTACATTTGCAGGATTTTCTATTACAAATTGTGGTAATACCTCATAGTATTCACGATCAATAAATCTTTCAATTTCTTCTATTTGTTCTATTTCCTTTTCAGTAACAAATAAAACTATATTTGAAGTTTTAATAATATTATCTGACAATTTATTTATAATTGCGCTACCATTTTGAACTTCATAATTTACAACAAAGTTCATTTTTTCGCCGCATTCTTTAAGCATTTTTCCACTTAATTCATTGTCACATACTGCTGCTATTTTTATGCTCATCATTTAATACCTCTTTCTAAACAACTAAGTATATATTATTATAATAAATAATGAAAAAAATTCAAGACTTATATGATGTTATAAATTTAGATTAAGCGCTTATTGAAGAGAATCCTTCACCAAATACTTCGTGAACATCACTTACTATGATAAATGCATTTTTATCGATTTTTTTGATTAATTTTTTAAGCTGAATCTCTTGTTTTTTGCTAACAACAACTATAAGCACACTTTTTGATGAATCACTATACCCACCTTTTCCATCTATTATAGTAATTCCTCTTTTTATATCATTGACAATGGCATCTCTTAAAGCTTCTTCCTCATTACTTATTATCATAAAACTTTTTGAATAATCAAATCCAGCTACAATAAAATCAACCATTTTAACAATTACATATAAACTTATTGCAGAATACAATCCAGTTTCTAAATTTTTATTTACTAAACCAGAAGATATTACAACAAGTCCATCAATACAAACTAAACATTTAGATAAAGGTATACTAGGTACAGCTTTATTTATCATTAGAGCTATTAAATCAGTTCCTCCTGTAGAACCATCTACTCTAAATATTATTCCAAGTCCAAGACCAAGTATAATGGCTCCAGTTATGGCAGCTAATAAAACATCGTTTGTTACTGTAACTTGTGACAATGGAGATGTTAAATTAATACAAAATGAAAGTAAAAACATGCCTATTAATGTTTTTATAGCATCTTTTTTACCTAAAATTTTAATTGAGAAAAATACAAGTGGGATTCCTAGCATTAACATTATCATAGATACAGATAATCCACTTATTTTACTCAAAACTACAGACAGACCACTAAGTCCTCCTGGTGCGATAGTATGAGGACTAAAGAACATATTTAAACCAATACTTGCTAATATGCATCCAATAATCATACCTAATGCTTCAATTATAAAACTATTAAAATTATTTTTCATATACACTTCCTCCCCAAAATACATTATAACAATTTAAATAGAATTTTACTAATAATTTACAATAATACTCAATATTAACTTTATTCAGAAAATATAAATTAATATGATTACTTAATTTTTAATTTTATACTTAAAATAAGAAAAATTTACATAAATACTTAATATTTTCAGTTATAATATTTATTACGCGAATAATTGACAAAGGAGATAAAATATGAAAAATTATATTGCAGGATTTAGAAGTAATAATTCTAAGAAGAAAAAGAAATCTTTTCTATATTATTCTATAATAACAGCACTTTTTGTTTTAGGTAATTCTAAAAATATAAGTGATATATCACTTTTTTTACTTTTATTAATGACACCATCATTAATATGTAATTTTAAAGCATTTATAAAGAAGATAAAAAATAAGAAAAAGAAAGAAATATTTATTCGTACATTAATAGCTTATTTAATAGTAGTAGTGACATTTGTAGTTACAACACCAAATTTAAAAGAAGTAATTATAGATTCTCAACTATTATCAGAAGCTTTAAGTAAATACAAGGAAGTTATTTCAATTATTGATAAAAAAGATGAACAAGGCAATTTAAATGACAATAATGATGATTTAGTATCAAATGTTTATGAAGCTCAGTTACATTTTATAGATACAGGAAATTCGGATGCTATTCTTATTAGACAAGGAGGAGAGGCTCTTTTAATAGATGGAGGAGATAATGATGACGAAGATACAGTTGTATCCTATTTAAAAGATATTGGTGTAAAAGAGTTAAAATATGTCATAGCCACTCATCCAGATGCAGATCATATTGGAGGTTTAGATGCAGTTATTAATTCTATTCCAGTAGAACATGTATATGTGAGTAATGGAGATGCAAATACAAAAACATATAGAGACTTTATAAATGCAATGGCAAATAAAAATTTAAATCCAAGTGTACCACTTCTAGGGGCAGAATTTTATCTTGGAACATCAAAGTTTAAGGTATTATCAGCAGCAAATTTAAAAGATACAAATGATAATTCTATAGTTTTAGAATATACAAATGGAAACGATAAAGTATTGTTAATGGGTGATGCAGGTAAAAATATAGAAAGAATTATTGATGTTGATGATGTGGATTTAATTAAAGTTGGACATCATGGTTCAAACACAAGTACTAGTTTGAACTTTGTAAAAAAAGCCAATCCTCAATATGCAATAATAACTGTAGGAAAAAATAATAGGTATGGTCACCCTAACAAAGAAACAATGGAAACTTTAAAAAATGAAAATATAGAAGTTCATAGAAGTGATGAATGTGGACATATATTAGTTAAATCAACAGGTAATGGTTTAGTAACAAATTGTGACGCAGGAAGTTATAGTTATGGAAGATAACACTTAATGGTGTTATATATTTTAGATAGTTATATTATATAAAAAAGAATATTATAAATAAACCGCTTGAGATAAAAAAATCTTAAGCGGTTTTTATAATTAAAATAATTTAAAAAACTTACATACAAGTAATATAACTAAAATGATTAAAGCAAATTTAAAAATCATAGATGTAAATACTTTTAATAATTTAAATCCTATTCCGGCAATAACTATTAAAAGGCAAATTTTTAATAATAAATCTAAATCCATATGTATTCCTCCTATTATATAGATTATTAAACTATTAATGTATATATAATATATTTTTTTATAATTTTAATCAAGTTTTTCGTATTTTACTTATAAATATTATTTAAAAATAATAAAATACATAAAATTAAGGAAATATAAAATTACATCTTTATTACAATTTTGAAATATTATTCATGAAGTATACAGAATGTAATATAATATCTATTATGGAAATTATTATAATAAACTAGGAGTAAAAATATGATGAGTTCAAAATTTTCTTTTGGAAAAATTAAAGATTTACCTAAAGATTCTGGATTAACACATAAGAAGGCTGTTTTACTAGAAAAGATGGGAAAATTAAATGAGGCTATTGAATCATATAAACTTTCAGCAGAAGATGGAAATGTTAAATCACAATATACGTTAGGAAAGATTTATTCAAATAGAAAACAATATCATGAGGCAGAGAGATGGTATTCTATGGCATTTAAAAATGGATATGAAAAAGCTGCTTTTGATTTAGGAAATATGTATTATGATTTAGAAGGATATGAATATGCCTTATACTGGTATGAAAAAGTTGCCATGGAGGGCAATGTAAAAGCAGAAAATAACCTTGGTGTTATTCATTATAAATTAAAAGATTATGCAAGAAGTGAAAAATGGTTAAAAATTGCGGCAGATAATAATTTAAGCTCAGCATGCTTTAATTTAGGATTACTATATCTTAACTTTGATAGAGTAGAAGAGGCTATGGAATCATTTAGAAAAGGCTCAGTATTGCTTAGTGATGATTGTAAATATAACTTAGCCATTTTATATAGCCAAAATGGAAATGAAAAAAGTGCTATATCTATGTATAAACAATTGTATCGTTCAGGACATAAAAAGGGATGTTACAATATGGGGCTACTTATGGAAATAAATAATGATGAAAGTGAAGCAGAAAAATATTATTTAAAAAGCTGTAAAAGTGAATTTGTAAAATCTCAGTATAGATTAGCTTATTTATACGATAGAAAAGATAAAATAGAAGATGCTATGGAATATTATGAAAAAGGAATTGAGCAGGATTATTGTTTATCAAAATTCAGATTGGCTAACTTATGTAACAGAGAAAATGAAATAGAAAGAGCTAAAATGTATTATGACTTGGCAGCAAGTGATATGGTAGAGGCAAAAAATAATTTAGCTGGTTTATATTTTGAGGATAAAAATTATCAAGAGGCTATTAAAAACTATGATGAAGCCATAGTGGATGGTTGTAAAATTGCAATAGAAAATATAGGTGATTTATATGATCAAACAGGAGAAATAGAAAAAGCTATATCATATTATCAAAGAAATTCAACAATTGTATCATGCCAAATTAAATTGGGTGATATTTTTAGAAGAATAGACAACTTAGATGAGGCTATTGTATGGTATAAAAAGGCCGTTGAAAATGATGATACTTATTCAGCTTATACACTAGGGTTAATTTATGAAGAGTTAAAGCAGTTTGAAGAAGCTAAGAAGTATTTTACAATTGCAGTTGATAAAAATGATGTAAATAGCCGTATTCATTTGGGTAGAATTTACTATAATGAAGAATGTTATGAAGAAGCTAAGGATATGTTTGAAATCACAGCCAATGAAGGTAATATTTATTCACAACATATGTTGGCATTAATATATGAAAATTATTATAATGATTATACTAATGCAAAATATTGGTATGAAAAATCAAGAGAACAAGGATGTGTTGAATCTATATATAACTTAGGGCAACTATCTCTTAAACTTGGAGAAGTTGAAGAAAGTGAAAAATATTTTGCAGAAGGTATGAAAAAAGAAGACAAAAACTGTGAATATATGATGGCATACTTATATTATGAGAAAAGTAGAAAAATGTTTAAAGGATTAAGTGAGCTTCATTATGAAAATAGTGAAGATATATATAACTCCCTTAAAGAGCTTGATATAAATAGAGAAGAAAGATTAGTGGCGCCATTTGAAGAAGTAGCAAAAGATGAAGAGGAAGAATACATACCACAATATATTTTAGATGTGGATGAAAATTTACAAAATGAATTTGAAACAATAGAAAGTGAAATGAAAATTGAACGTTAAAAAAGTGTCTTAAATGTTTATCATTTAAGACACTTTTACTATTTAAGTTTAAATAAGTATTCTATAGTAGTTTATTTTTTGATAATAATATGGATAATATTAAACAAATTATTGTTGATATAAATAAAATTATCCAAAATCCATTTGGATCTGTAGAGAAGGGAAGACCTTCAACATTCATACCAAAATATCCAGAAATCATTGTTGGTATTGATAAAATAAGTGTAACAACAGTTAATAATTGCATAACATTATTTTGATTATTATTTATTATTGCACTAAATGCATCCATGATTCTACTTAGTATATCTCCATAAATAGAAGCCATCTCAAGAGCCTGTCTATTTTCTATAATTACATCTTCTAAAAGGTCTTCATCTTCAGAGTATCTTTTTATGGTAGATGTACGAAGCATTTTATTTAAAACTAGCTCAATAGCCTTTAGGGAAGTAGAAAAATAAACTAATGATTTCTCTAACTCCAACAATTGAACAAGTTCTTTATTCTTCATTGACTTGTGTATTTCACGTTCTATTTCAATAGTCATTTTATTTATTCTTCTTAGGTATAATAGATAATAAGTTGCATTCTTATACAAAATCTGCAGTATAAAACGAGCTTTCTTATAAGTGTAAAACTCTTTAATATGACCAACTATAAAGTCATTTAAAATTTTACTTTGAGCAGTACATACAGTGATAATTGAATTATCAGTAAGTATTATCCCAAGTGGTATGGTAGAATAGTGAGCTGAGTCAGAGTTAGACTCATCTATTGGTATATCGATTAAAATTAATGTATGATTATCTTCCACATCTATTCTAGAACGTTCTTCTTCATCAAGAGCTGCATTGATACTATCTATATCTATATTAAATCTATCAGAAATATATCTAATTTCTTCATGAGTAGGTTCAACCAGATTAATCCAACAACCATCTTCGAAGTCGTTTAATTTTTCTAATTTTGTCTCAATTGTTTTGTAATATCTTATCATGGCAACACATCCTTTATTCAGTTTTATATATGGTCACTTAATGATATCTATCATATGACCAATATATAAAGGAATTAGTCAAAAATAGATATTATCAAGTGATTAAAAAATATTGCAGTCCGAAACAAACGTATCGGAATACTGTCCATTTTCCATCACTCTCCCTTAAAAATTTAAATGTCTATTATATATTAATAATTTTTAAAAAATAAATCAATACTTGAAAAAAATATTGTGAAAATAATAGACCTATTGTATATTATAAACCTTTATAAGGGAATATAAAATATTTTTATAAAAATGTTATTTTAAATTATATATTACAAAAGAAAAAAGATATAATCTGTTTTAAAGTAGATTATATCTTTAAATATTAAGATTTCTTTAGATTAAATAAAATATATTTAATCTAAAATATTTACAACAACACCATTACTATCACAATGTAAATCTTTAATTATCCATTTATTGTTCAATGTTGATAAGAAAGATTTCATTTCAGGTAAAAACTTGTTATCATCATCAGTTGTTAAAGACATTATAGTAGGTCCTGCGCCACTTAAAAAAGTTCCTAAGCAGTTTAACTTATTAGCATAATTTACAACCTTATCATAGTCGTTTATTAAAGGACTTCTGTAGTCTTGATGAAATTTATCTTTGCAGGCTATTTTTAATAAATGAAGATTATTATTCATAAAAGCAGTTACAAGAAGAGCAGCCCTTGAAACATTAAATACACCATCTTTATGAGCAATTGTTTTTGGAAGAACACTTCTGGCTTTTTCTGTTGATAATTTAAAATCAGGCACCATTGCACAAAATCTTAAGTTGTCAGGAACTTTGATTGTATCATGAAAGATTTTGTTATTTTCCATAAATGATACAATCATATTTCCATAAATTGCAGGAGCAACATTGTCTGGATGGCCTTCAATTTCTGTTGCAAGTTTTAAAATTTCATCTTTAGGCAAGTTTGACTCACTCAAGTGATTTGCGGCCATGAGTCCAGCTATTATGCAAGTAGCACTACTGCCAAGACCTCTACAAATAGGAACTTCATCAACAATTTTAATTTTAATTCCTTTAGGTATTTTTTTAGGTTTTATATTTTCAAAGAAATATAACATTGATTTATATACCATATTATCCTTATTAATATATTCCTTTTCCTTTTCTTCAATGATTATACCATTATCAATTTCTTCGAAATAAAATTTATTATATAAATTTAATGCAATACCAAGACAATCATATCCTGGACCAATGTTGGCACTAGTAGCTGGTACTATTACTTCTAACATATTAATCACCTACACCTTTAATATATTTTCAACTTCTTTTTTGATTTGATATTTCTCACAACTTCTATTATGTAGGACTTTAGCTGTTTTTAAATTTTTTATAGGTAAAGGAATGGTTGTATTTGTTTCTTTGCTGAGAGTATTTAATATTTGAAATTCATCTAAAGAATTGTCTTCTTTACCTAAAGCATTTAAAACATCTTTACTAAATTTATAAGGACTGGCAGTACTAACTATTACAGTAGTTGTTTTATCCTTTGTATTTTTTAAGTATTTTTCATATGAAGTATAAGCAACACAAGTATGTGTATCAATTAAATAGTTGTACTTATTAAATATATTCTTAATATTTTCTTTAACTTCTTCTTCTGTAGCATATTCACCTATAAAAGAAGATAAATTACTCTTCATATTATTATCTATTTCATAAAACCCTTTATTATTAAGAGAATTAATAAGTTTATTTACTTTTTTATCATCTCTATTGCAAGCTTCGAATAAAAGTCTTTCTAAGTTACTAGAGATTAGAATATCCATAGAGGGTGAAGTTGTTAAGTGAAGTTTTCGATTTTTATTGTATTTTCCAGTAGTAAAGAAATCGTATAATACATTGTTTTCGTTTGATGCACAAATCAGCTTATTAATTGGAAGTCCCATATTCTTACTATAATAAGCTGCCAAAATATTTCCGAAGTTACCTGTTGGAACAACAAAATTTATTTTATCTCCTAAGTTGATATTTTTATTTCTAACTAATTCTAGATATGAATAGAAGTAATAAACTACCTGAGGTAATAATCTACCTATATTTATGGAATTAGCAGAAGATAATATATAGTTATTTTGTTTAAGTTTTTTATTAAAGTTTTCATCATTAAAAATACTTTTTACAGAAGACTGTGCGTCATCAAAATTTCCTTTTATGGATACAACATAAGTATTATTTCCTTCTTGACTTTTCATTTGTAGTTTTTGAATTGTGCTGACACCATCTTCAGGGAAAAAGACAATTATTTTTATTTTTTCTAGATTTTTAAAACCTTCTAAAGCAGCTTTGCCAGTATCACCTGATGTGGCAGTTAATATGACAATATCTTCTTTAATATTATTTTTCTCTAGAGATTTTTCCAGTAATAGGGGCATTAAAGTTAGAGCCATATCTTTAAAAGCACATGTTGGACCGTGATAAAGTTCTAAAAAATAATTATCTTTTATTTTAACAGTTGGTGCTATTTTTTCATTATCGAATTTATCATCATAGGATTTATTTATACAATCCATTAATTCTTTTTCATTAAAATCATCTAAAAAAAGTTTTAATATTTCAAAACATAATTTCTTATAGGACAAGTTAACTAAATTATTAAGTTTATCTTTTAAATTGGGAAAATATGTTGGAACATACAATCCACCATCATCACAGATTCCCTTAATTATTGCTTTTGAAGCAATGACTTTTTCTTTGTTACCTCTAGTACTTATAAAGTGCATAATCATACCCCCTTAAATTTATATATAAATAAGATTAAAAAACTCCCGTCCCTAAAAGGGACGAGAGTAAATTCCCGCGGTTCCACCCAAATTGATTTAAAATCCACTTTATACTTATAACGTATGTAAAACGTCAATTCTTACTAAAATCATTAGATAATTTCAGAATGAAGCTCACAGGTAGTTTTCAATTTATCTAATTAAGGAAACTTTTCAGCCTAAGAGTTTCCATCTCTAATAATCGATTTAAATTTACTCTTCCTGATCATAGCATTTTAATATTAAATTATTTAAATTCTAACTAAATTCAAAATGTATGTCAAGGAAAATGGATAAAAATTACTTTTTTATTTACATAAGTAGAAAAAGTAACAAATATTTAACACTTTCTAAATACAAATGTGATATCATAATATTATATATTAAAATGTATACAGAATATTAGTTGAAAAAATGTCAAACATAAGATAATTCTTATTAAATTCATAAACTATTCATATTGGGGTATTATAATATTAACAAAGAGGAGGAATTAATATGGCAATTGTGCTTATAACAGCAGTATTAGTAGTTATTATGCTTGGATTATCATTTTTATCATACTTATCAGAAAATAATTTAGTAGAAGAATAGACTATAATTTAAAATTAATATGTTTTTGCTATTTATCATAAAAATATAAATTAAAAGATTGATTTTACATCAGTCTTTTTTAGTTTTAACAAAATAAATTACTAAGCTTTTATATAAAGATTCTTCTTTTGGGTATTAATAAATAATAGTAGATATTAATTATAATAATCAGGAGAAAGTATGAAATGGAAGATTTTAAAGAAATAATTTTATATTATAAAAATTATTTGCTTAAAAAAGAAAAAGCTAACTTATGTGAGATAAATATAAAGTCAAATGAAAACATAAAAAAATATATGGAAAATAGTCGAAATAAGTTAAGAGAGTTAGAAAATTTAAGTGAAAATTATAAACTGTATGATGATAATTATAATGATTTTATGATTGCAATGGGAAAATTAGCTTTATATTTAGAAAAAATAAGCGAAGAAAATAAAAATAATCAATTTAATGAAGAAATAAAAATAGACTTTTTAAATATGCATAGTATATTTGAAGAATTAGAACAGAGAAATATTATGAAGGATGTATATGTGTGGAAATTTATTGGAAAGAATAAGGAGATATAATATGCCTAATGTAATAAGAGTTTGTGATAAGTGTTCAAATATAGATATTGAAAAAATGAAATTAAAATTTGGAGATAATAATGTCAAAGTTGGTTGTGTAGGAGCATGTAGAAAAGCTAAATATGGATACTTTGGAAAAATAAATGGAGTGTATGTATCTGTAAATAATGAAGATGAATTTATAAAAGAATGTGAGAGATAAAAGTTAATATAGACTAAATGAAAAATCCAACGAAATACTTCGTTGGATTTTTTTGATTATTGTTGTTGAGCAGCTTTTCTTCTTTTGTTGTATTGAAGTCTTTCATGCTCATTTAAATATTTCTTTCTAAGTCTTATAGCATCTGGAGTTACTTCAACTAACTCATCATCATCTATAAACTCTAAAGCTTCTTCAAGAGTAAATGTTCTAGCTGGGTTTAATTTTATAGCATCATCTGAACCAGAAGCACGAACGTTAGTTAACTTTTTATTTTTAGTTGGGTTAACTACCATATCGTCTTTTCTAGAGTTCATACCGATTATCATACCTTCGTATACATCTACACCTGGATCTACGAACATAGTAGCTCTTTCGCTTAAAGCATTAAGACCATAAGCCATTGTAGTACCACCACATTGAGATATTAACACACCGTTAGATCTTGATGGTATTTCACCTTTGTACTCTTCGTATCTAGCAAATGAACGAACCATATTTCCTTCACCACGAGTGTCATTTATAAATTCAGATCTATATCCTAAAAGTCCACGAGTTGGAGCAGAGAATTCGATTTTTACATAATCTCCTTCTATAGACATAGCTTCCATCATACCTTTTCTTAAGTTCATTTTATTTATAACAGTACCAGAATATACTTCAGGACAGTTTATTATAACTTTTTCAATTGGTTCTAATATTTTTCCATTTTCATCTTTGTGCATTAAAACTTCTGGTTTAGAAACACCTATTTCATAACCTTCACGTCTCATGTTTTCAAGAAGTATAGATAAGTGAAGCTCACCTCTACCAGATACTCTATATCCGTCAGTTGTATCCATTGGCTCAACTTTTAAACCAACGTTAACTTCTAATTCTTTATCTAATCTATCTTTTAAGTGTCTTGTAGTTACGAATTTACCGCTTTTTCCTGCAAATGGAGAATCATTTACTAAGAAGTTCATTGATAAAGTTGGCTCTTCTATATGTATCATTTCCATTGGTAAGTCATGTCCAACTTCACATATAGTCTCACCTATAGATATATCAGGTATACCTGCTACAACTACTATATCTCCTGAATAAGCTTCATCAACTTCTACTTGTTTTAATCCTTCATAAACTTGAAGTTTAGAGATTTTTCCTCTTGATACAACTCCACCTTCTTTACAGATAGAAACTTGTTCTCCTGATTTTACAGTACCTTTGTAAACTCTACCTATACCAAGTCTTCCTACGAAGTTATCGTAAGCTAGAGCAGATATTTGAAGTTGTAAATGTTTATCATCATAGTTAGGGTAAGCTTCTACATGTTCAACTATAGTTTCGAATAATGGTGATAAGTCAGTTGAATCATCATCCATTTCTCTTTTAGCTATACCTTGTTTAGCTATACCGTAGATTATTGGGAATTCACACTGTTCATCAGTAGCATTTAAGTCAACGAATAAATCAAATACTTCGTCAACAACTTCTTCAGCTCTTTGATCAGATTTATCTATTTTATTTATAAATAGTATTGGTCTAAGACCTAATTCTAATGATTTTTGTAGAACGAATCTTGTTTGAGGCATTGGACCTTCAGAAGCATCTACTAGTAATATAACTGTATCAACTGTTTTGATAACACGCTCAACTTCAGAAGAGAAGTCACTATGTCCTGGTGTATCAACTATATTTATTTTGTAATCTTTGTAGTTTATAGAACAGTTTTTAGAATATATTGTTATACCTCTTTCTGCTTCAAGGTCATTACTATCCATTACACATTCTTTTACTACTTCGTTTGCTCTAAATACTCCACTTTGAGATAAGAAGGCATCAACTAGAGTTGATTTACCAGCATCGACGTGGGCAATAACAGCAATATTTATAATTTTATGTTTTTGTGTCATTTATTTTTGTTTCCTTTCTAAAAAATAACTCATATAGTATAACATAAGCTTGATAAAATGTAAAAT
>JALFMW010000365.1 GCA_022782605.1 Clostridium sp.
TTTATAACCTTCATCTTCCAGTCTAAAAGCATCCATGCTCTTTTTTTAGTTTCTATTTCGAGTACTCCATATCCTATAGATGCACTATGAAGTGCTGACACATCTTGCATTATTGCAAGAAGAGCTTTATTAGTTGCTTCGCTATTTACTCCTATATCCTCTATCCCTATTTTATAATCATTACTGTATATCATAAATCTTCACCTTTCTATTTAATTTGTAATATATTATAAATACTATTTGTTTCTAAGGTAATTATATACATATTAATCATAGCATAAAGGTTTTATTTTCACATTTATAAAAGCGCATTTTCTTCTTTTGACATAAAAAATAGGTATAGAACTTAATAATCCTATACCTATATATTATAATAATTGATTTTTCTTTAATTAATTTATTCCTATTTTATTTCAAACCCTGCATTTGTAAGAGCTTCCACTATTTTAGCTATATGCTCATGATCAAATATTTCTATTGTTATTTCTACTGCTAATTTATTGATACCTTGGCTAGATTTGTCTTTTGACATATTAGCATCTAATATATTAGCATCTAATTCATTTAATATTGCTGTTACTTGTGATAACCCTCCTGTCTTATTTTCTATATGTGTTCTGAAGCTGAATCTTCTTCCACATTTAACTAGACCTTTATCTATTACTCTGTATAAAGTATTAGTATCTACATTACCACCAGATATTATACAAACAACATTTTCATCTTTTTTAGGTTGATATTTTCCTGACCATATAGCAGCTGTTGATACTGCACCAGCACCTTCAGCAGCAACTTTTTGGTATTCTAATAAGAATAACATTGCTTGGTATATTTCATCTTCTTCAACTGTTATTACTTCATCTACTAAATCTTTTATTATATCGAAAGTTAAGTTTCCTGGAGTTTTAACAGCTATACCATCTGCTACAGTATTTGCATTGAATGCAGTAGTTACTTTTCCATTTTTTACTGATTCTTTCATTGAAGGTATATTAGAAGTTTGAACACCTACTATTTTAACACTAGGATTTAATGCTTTTGCTGCAGTAGCAACACCAGCTATTATTCCTCCTCCAATTGGACATACTATAGTGTCAACGTTTTCATTTAATTGTTCAAATATCTCTAGAGATATTGTTCCTTGTCCAGATATTACATACTCATCATCAAATGGATGTAAGAATGTAGCTCCAGTTTCTTTTTGTATTTCAACTGTTTTTGCATAAGCATCATCATAAACTAATCCATTTAAAACTACTTTTGCACCGTATCCTTTTGTAGCTTTTACTTTTGCTAAAGGTGCAGTAGCTGGCATTGCTATAGTTGCATCTATACCATTCATTTTAGCTCCTAATGCAACTCCTTGTGCATGATTTCCAGCACTTGATGCGATAACTCCATTTGCTTTTTCCTCATCAGTAAGGTTAGCTATTTTATTACAAGCTCCTCTTATTTTGAAAGAACCAGTTTTTTGAAGATTCTCACATTTTAAATATACATTTGCACCTGTTTTTTCACTCATTTTAGTACTTTCTAATACAGGTGTTATATTTATAATATCCTTTATAGTTTCTCTTGCATTTTTAATTGTTTCTAGTGTAACTTTTTTCACTTGTCTTACTCCTTGTTGTCTAATAAAAAATCGTTTTCATGTCGGTTGAAATATCATCCTCATATGCTATATTATACTTACTTAGTTAATATATAGCATGTGAGGATGATATTTCAACTCTTTCATTTACAATTTTTTGCATTAAACTTAAACCTTTAATTTCTATAACAACTTAAATTCTATAATAATATTTTTCATTAACAATATAATTATATTTTACATATAATTTTTCCATCATCTTTTTCAAAAATAACCTTTTTATTTAAAGCATTTTATTGTAATATATATAACATAATATAATGATTTTAAATTAATGATTTATTTTTTAAATTTTAATACAGAAAATAATTTTCTAATTTAAATGGAAAAATAACAATTAATATATTAATAAACACGGAGGAATATGTTTATGTCTGATATGAATCTTAATAGACAAGAGTTGGAAAATATCTATGGTCAAATCAGTCCTTTTGAGTTTAAAAATAAACTTATAGAGCTGGCTACCATATCAAATAGAAAAAGTACGAGAACTTTACTTGATGCTGGACGTGGAAATCCTAACTGGGTGGCTGCCACTCCTAGAGAGGCTTTCTTTACATTTGGACAGTTTGCCATAACTGAAAGTAGATTTTCTTGGGACAATGGTGATTTAACTGGAATACCTAAAAAAACTGGCGTTTATGATCGTTTTTGCAAATACGTAGAAGAAAATTCTTTTATGCCAGGAATTGAAACTCTTATAGAAATTATTGAATATGGAATTAATGAATTAAACTTTAATGCAGATGATTTTTTACATGAATTATGCGATGCAATAATTGGAGACAACTATCCTTTCCCTGATAGAATGCTCGTTCATATAGAAAAAATAGTAAAAGAATACTTAAAAGCTGAAATGAAGTATGATACTGAAAAAGGTGGAGATTTTAATGTATTTGCTGTGGAAGGTGCTACAGCTGCCATGTGTTATATATTTGACTCATTAATAGCAAATAACCTTCTTCTTAAAGGTGATAAAATTGCCATAATGACTCCAGTATTTACACCTTATTTAGAAATACCTCATCTTCCAAGATATGAGTTTGAAGTTGTTTATATTAATTCTGATGAAGTTAATGAAAATGGTGAGCGTACTTGGCAATGTTCTGATAAAGAGTTGGAAAAATTAGCAGATAAAGATATAAAAGCGTTATTTGTGGTAAACCCAAGTAACCCTCCATCTGTTGCCATTTCCTCTAACTCTATTTCTAAAATAGTAGATATAGTAAATAACCATAACCAAGATTTAATGATAATATCAGATGATGTTTATGGTACTTTTGTCCCAGGATTTAAATCTTTAATGGCTGATTTACCATACAACACAATAGGTACTTACT
>JALFMW010000002.1 GCA_022782605.1 Clostridium sp.
TATTTATTTTTAACTTTATCTTTAATCTTTAGCACAGTTAACGTTAATATTGTACTAACTATTCCAAATAGTACTAGATTTCTTGTTTGGCTTTCAGCAAAATTATATACTGTTCCTCCAATAAATAATACATCACTTATAAATATAATTAAGAAATTAAATAAATTACTTCCAACAACATTTCCTACTGCCACATTGAAGTTACCAATCTTAACCAGAGAAACACATGATGTAAGCTCTGGAAGAGATGTTGCAATACCTAATAATAAAGCACCTGCTAAACTTGCACCTAAATTAAGTCTAGCTGCTATAATATCAGTAACGTATGTAATTAATATACTTGAAAATACTAATCCAAAACTTACTAAAATAAATCTTACAATTATTTGCTTTAATGAAAGTGATGTTGTTATAGCTGCTTCTTCTTCACCTTCATCTGCTGAGCCACTATCATCACCTGACATTGTCTTAACTCCTAATATATATAGTACTAATACAATTATTGATGTAATAGAAACTGTTAATATTTCAAAGTTAAGCACATTTAACATATTTAAGGCTACTGCTACATATATAGCAACTGTAACCCATGCAGTATAACTATGGCTTTTTGATATATTGGACTTTTTAAAGTTATTAGTCCATAAAATAATAAGCACTGCTATGATTGTCATGTTAAACAAGTTACTGCCTAAAATATTTCCCAGGGAAAGTCCTGGATTCTTTAGCCATACTGTTGATGATAAACTTGTTAATAATTCAGGAAGCGATGTTACTGCTGATAAAAGAACACCTCCTATAAATGCCCCTGATAATTTTGTGTTCTTATCTAATAAATCAACGTATATAGATGCTTTAATAGATAATAATACTACTGCTGCTGCCAGCGCTAAGTAAATTAAATAAATCATATAAATCCCTCCATTATTTTGTCCTGTATAAAAAATGAGACTTACAGATAGCATGTCTATACATACTATCTGTAAGTCTCGTTTTTTAAGATAATACCAGACCAATTGGCCATGATTGTTGATATTATCACAGTAATTCACTGCAAACTACTCCCCTACAGGACTTATTAACTTAATTATATTCTTAAAATAATATAATTTCAAGGAATTTTAAATATTATTTAACCTTATTTAAAAGATATTTCCTATTATTGATTACACTACTATGGCTCGGTACATATCTAGCAGCTAACTCATTATATTCATTAGCTTTATTAAAATCACCTATCTTACAATAACATACACATAATTGAAGAGCTGGTACCCAAGTATACATACAACTATTAACTAAGCTCATACTTCCTGGTTTTGGTGAATTATTTATTGCGTTCTCATACCAAAAAGCTGCTATTTCATATTTTTCTTTTTCATAAAATATATAACCAATTCTACAACATAAATCACTGGAAGGAATATCATACTGTAAGCCCTTAAATAAATACTCTTCTTCCTTATCTTTATAACCAATAAAGCCATAGCACTCTGAAATTTTTATAAGAGCTTGCTTTATATCTTCAATCCATCCTTTTTCAGTAGCTATAAAATCCTCATATGATTTTATAGCTTCCAAATAATATTCATTATCATACAGTTCATTACCATAATAAAATAAATCTCGTGGAGAAAATTCTTGATTTTCAAGTGCCATCTTACGGAATATTTTTAAATTTCTATCAGTATATTCCTTATCTTTTAAGTGTCTTACAGCAATATCTACACTTAATATATTGCCATAAACCTCTAAATACTCATGTACTTTACCTATCCATATATAATTGTTTTCCCTTTTAACAATTCTATTTCGCCTTAGTGAAACTACTGGATTATTGTTATCATCTGTTGATAATACATACATCATTGATATTGCATCAACAGTGCTATTTAAACTTTCTTTCAATAACTTTAGCTTCTGTTGATCTTCCTTTTCCAAAACATCATCTGCATCTAGCCATAATATATAATCCATCCTAGCCTTACTAAAGGCAAAATTTCTAGCTTCTGCAAAATCATCTTTCCAAGGAAAATCATAAATATCTGCTTTATACTTTTTTACTTTTTCTTTTGTACTATCTTGTGAGCCAGTATCTACTATAATTATTTCATCAACTATATCAACTACTGTGTTAAGACATCTTTCTATTACCTTTTCTTCATCTTTCACAATCATACATAAACTTATGGTACTCATTAATACCTCTTAAAATCTTTCTTCCACTATCATATTAATTTAAATTTTTATTTTTGTTACTTAAGTTTAAATTAATATATAGAAAATTATCGAAATATGTGACCTTTATTTTATTTCAATTCCTGTCGATTTTAGCAGAACCTAATAAAATAAAAACTCATACTATAATATTGAGTTAAACTCTATTACGTTTTAGATTAAGGAGTTGATTAACATTGAAAAAAGGAATAAAGATAGCTTCAACTGGAAGTACCTATATTGCTAGTGGAACCCCTGATAGTAATTTTTCTTCAGCTTCCAGTTTGCTAGTAGGAAATTTATCTTCATGTTGCCCAGCTGCAAATGAATATAGATCTATAATTAGCTTTGACTTAACTAATTTTTCATACCCAATAAAGATGGCTGTACTTTATTTATATGTAGAAAATATTCAGTCTACTACAGACTGTAATCTATCTATATCAATAAGCAATAATACTA
>JALFMW010000012.1 GCA_022782605.1 Clostridium sp.
GTAAAATATATTTGAATATAGAAAGTGAAAGGATATAAATTAATTATGACATTGGAAAAGCGAATTCAAATGGCCCAAAACTTGACACCTGTAGAGGTTGAAATAGGATATTATATTCTTCAAAATATAGAAAAAGTTTCTGAAATGTCTATTCTTGAACTGGCGGACAGTATTCATGTTTCAAAGTCTACGGCACATAGATTTTGTAAAAAAATTGGTTTTAAAGGCTTTAATGAATTAAAGATAGCAATAGTTAGAGAAATATCTAATAATAATAGAGATATGGAAACTATAGATGTTAATTATCCTTTCAAACAAGAAGATGGACCTCAAATTATTGCAGAAAAACTTTTGACATTATATAAAAATGCTATTGTTGATACATATAGTTATATTAATGCCATAGAATTACAAAATATAGCTAGGCTTTTGAATAAGGCTACAGCTATTGATATTTATACACATGCTCATAATATGAATGTAGCTGAAAATTTTAAGGATAAGATGTTAACTATTGGGCGTGTTGTAAATTGCCCTAAATCTTTTTATGAGCAGAGGTTTACAGCATTAGCATCAAAAAAAGGACATGTAGCACTTGTTTTATCTTATTCAGGGAAAGCAACATTTGTAAAGCCAATAATTAAGTGTCTTCACCAAAAGAAGATACCGACTATATTAATAGGCAAGTCTGGTAGTAATGTATACCCTGAGTATATTTCACATTCATTGAGTATTAGTGGGAAAGAGGATTTAAGAGATCGTATTTCACAATTTTCTTCTCATATAGCCATGCAATACATGTTGGATGTGGTTTTTGGTTGTATTTATAATATGAATCGTGATGAAAATATAGAATATTTAAAAGAGGCTATAGATTTTATGGATGATAGAAATATACAAGAGTAAATAATAAAAATTTATAAAAATAAAGAGTGAAATTGAATAAGAATAAAAAATGACCTATAAATAGGTCACCTTAACTGACACCTAACGGTCGTCAGTTTTTTTATATTCAAATTTTGCTCTACAATTAGGACATACCAGTTCTGGCATAAATTCATCTTCTAGCGGAGCTATCGCTCCAAATATCATATCCATTCTAAATTCTTCGATAAGAAATTCTGGTACTCCTTTTTCAAATCCACATGACTTGCATTGATAATCATATAATTTTTGTCCTATACTCATCTCTTCCAATTCTTTTAACATAGTCTTACTCCTAAAGATTTTATTTTTTATATTATACCTTATTTTAAGCATGACAAAATAAGGTTACTCATATTTCCAAAATAACCCTTTTAAAATAAGCATATTTGTTCACTTTCATTTGTATCTACTATTCTTATTGGCTTAAATTCATCTATTTCATTAATAATATTTTTATAATTTGATTTATCCAATACATTATATATCACACCATATTTACGATGCCAAATTTCCCATAACATCATTTCATTGCCACAACTAGTACATTTAAATGGATTTACACCAAAAGTTTCTATCAATCTCTCCTTAAAACTTATCTTCTTATTTTTCTGTTTCTGAATCAATTCAAATATATTTCTTTGTTTTATAAAGTTATATAGTTTTACAATCTCAATACTAAGTTTGTTTTTTCTTCTGGAATACAATCCATACCTTCTCACAACTCTAAACCCCTTCGGGTGTATATGATTTACTAATTTACCTATAAACTCCAACGCATCCATCTTAACTGTTACTTTTTCTTTAGGATTTTTATTTTCATACCAAAATGTTACGTTTTTTCCATCATATTCACTTATTCTATATTCAGCGATAGCTGGTCTCGAAAGATATCTACCTATATATTTTGCTGCTTCTTTTATTTTTGTTAAATCTCTTTGGGCATTCACATAGAATCCATTATTATATTTTTTATATAATCTATTTATTAATTTTTGTGTTTCTCTATCTTTAAAGTTAGCTTTTATTATATCTAACACTAGTTTCTGCCATGATTTTCTTAGATATTTATATGGTATATGAGATAACTTTTTAAACCATTTGTTGTTTTTATCTATTCCACCTTCTGTAAACAATGCATGTATATGAGGATTCCATTTTAAATCTGATCCAAATGTATGAACTACAGCAATTAATCCTACTTCATGATTTCCTTTAACCTTCTCTTTATAATAATGTGATACAACTCCATATGTTGCATCCTGCAACTCTTTTAAAAGCTCACGCTTTTTATAGAAATAATTTCTTAATTCTTCTGGTATTGTAAATACTGCATGTCTATGTTTTACATTTAACATATTATCAGCTTGCTTTTCAGACCATTTAATTGAGTACATTCTCCCACACTTAGTACAAAATTTACTTTTACATGAAAATCCATGAATGTATTCTTCATTACAGTTCAAACATTTATGTTTTATATATCCATGCTCTATATTTCCACAATTTAATGCTTTTTCTATTACATTAATTATATGCTGACGCATTTCTTTACTTTTTATTCTTGGCAACTTATCTTCTTTAAACTTTTCAAAATGACTTTCTAAAATTATATTTATAATTTTACGTTTTTCATATCTTCTACACTTACTCATATCACTATTATACAGAAGTTTTCCACAGGTTTAAAGGTAACATAATGTCCTTGTAAGTAAAAATAGAGATGTCAGTATTTCTACTAACATCTCTTTTTATTAGTTTTATATCCTATCTATTGAATAGATATCATAAATATAATATATATTCATAATATTATTTATTACGTTTTGTTTATTAACTTATATCTAAATCAATTATTCCTTATACCATTCTAATTAAATTTTTAATTAGAAATCTATAATCACCTGTAAATCTACTTTTATTCACATACTATTATATCAACATTTGATAAATTAAAATTACAAGAATCTTCAACCAATTCAAAAATAATATTTTCTAAATAATATACATCTTTATTTAGAAAATCATATTTAAAATCAACACTAATAATCCTTACATTATTAATTATAAGAAAAATAAAGTCATTTTCTACCTTAACTTCAATTTTTAAATACCCTTCATTTGAAGTAGTCAGTACATTTAAAAGTTGCTTTAAAACAGCATCTATAGCCATATTTTTATAAGCCAAATCAAAACCACTATTACAATTACTACAATAACTATATGTAGAATTTGTATTAGATAATAAATTTTCAAAGTTTGTGCTTTCATAGTAGTTGCAAGTCATTTCTAATCTCCCTCATTAATTATATTATCACTCGACTTCTGCATTATAACATCTTTGTTTTGTTTTATTTTGTCGAAACTTGTACTTTTTATCAAATCCCATTATTTACATACTTATAATAAAATCACTACATATAGTATTTTCATAAACTAATTAATCACAACTAACAGGAAGTATTATTATAAACTCACTACCTAAACCAACTTCACTTTCCACATATATATCACCACCATGAAGAGTTATAAGCTGTTTACAAATAGTAAGCCCTAAACCACTGCCTCCTTTTGACTCAGCGTTTTTATCTACAACTTGATTAAACCTATCAAATATTAACCTTTTATTTTCCTCGCTAATACCTATACCATTATCCTTTACAGATATTTTAACCTTATCGTCTAGATCATTTACTATTACCTCTATTAGTCCACCTTTAGGAGTAAACTTAACAGCATTACCAACTAAATTTATAATACATCTTTCTATTTCATATTTATCACAGTTAATTAATTTTTCTTCTACATCTGTATCAAATATAAATTCAAGACCTTTTTCTTCTATATAATCTTTCATATCAATAACAGTTTCTTCAACTAAATAAACTATATCTATATCTTCTTTATTTAAAACATAACTATTATTTTCAATTTTTGTATTATCAATAATATTATTAATTAATTTCAACAACCTAGAAGTATTTCTATCCATTATTTCCATATAATAAGATAACTTCTCATGAGTTATAAACATATCCTTCTTAGAAATATTTCTTATTAATTGACTAATACTACATAACACATTTAAAGGAGTTCTAAGTTCATGGGACAAATTAACAAAGTAATTATTTTTATTTTGTTCAAGTTTTAATACCTTTTTAAATAGTGATTTATTTTTCTCCATTTCTATTCTTAAATCATTAGTTCTTTC
>JALFMW010000040.1 GCA_022782605.1 Clostridium sp.
TAAATATCGGGTAATAATTTTTCATAAGAGATACTTTTCATCATATCAGAATATAGATTTCTCATGAGTATAAGGAAGCATAAGGAATTTTTTGTGTTTAAATAATTTGGATTTTATTGTATACTAATATAAGATAAACAAACTAAAAAGAAAGGTGGACATAATATGAAAGTATTTGCACCAGAATCAGCTATAAACGCTTTAAAAGAAATAATAGAAAATAACCAAGATAAACCTAATAACGTTAGAGTTTACTTTGCAGGTTATGGTTGCTCAGGACCAAGCTTTGCTTTGGCACTTGATAACGAAGTAGAAGGAGAAGACGTTTCTTGTGATGTAGAAGGTATACACTTCATAATGAACCAAGACGAATTCTTAACTTACGGTAATGTAATCATACAAGAAGTACCAAACAGAGGATTTGTAATAATGGTTGAAAATATGCCTGCAAACGACGGTGGCGGTTGCTCAGGTTGTTCAGGTGGTTGCGGCCATTAATTTTTAGTATAGAGTACTAGTTAATCATCTAGTGCTCTATTATTTTTTAAAGCAATTTATAATTCAAAGGAGTAAATAGAGTGAGAAGAAGAAAGAAAAAAGGTTCAGACATTAAATTACTAAGTCATACTAATTATGTAATAAGAGAGAATGTAGAAAGCTATAAAGGTAAGTGGCATGATAAGTTTGGTAATAACAATCCTATACATGCAGAGTTCGGTACAGGTAGAGGTAAATTTATAACTACACTAGCTAAAGAAAATCCAAACATCAACTATATAGCTATGGAAATAAAAGAAGAAGTATTATTAAAAGCAGTTGAAAAAGCAGCAGAACAAAATTTAACTAACATCCTATTTATATGGGGTGATGTAAATCAAATAGAAGAGTATTTTGAAAAAGGAGAGTTAGAAAGAGTATACATCAACTTCTGTGATCCTTGGCCAAAGAAAAGATGGGCTAAGAGAAGATTAACTCACACAGGATTCTTAAACAAATATTACAACATATTAAACGAAAAAGGGGAAGTTCACTTTAAGTCAGATAATGAAGGTTTATTTGAATTTACTTTAAACGAATTCTGTAACAATCCTTGGAAATTAAAAAACATTTGTTTAGATTTAGGCAATAATGAAGATGTGTACAACGTAACTACTGAGTACGAAGATAAGTTTATGTCTCAAGGTATGAAAATTTATAGATGTGAAGCACAAAAAGTAATAAATACTTCAAAATAACATTAAAATATAAAATCAAGTAGAATTATACATTAATAACTTGTACGAAAGTCAGTTCATTCTACAAGGGAATAAAAACCTCCCATAGAAATTAGTAATATACTATTTTTACGGGAGGTTTTTTATGAATATAATTAAATTGTGCTCTTTATTTTTAATGCTAATCCTTTCCACAGGCCTAATAACAACCAAGAACGATAATATACCACTTTCCAAAGAGGAACTTAAATATATATTCCCAGATGATAATTTTAGAAAAGTAGTCTGTGATCACTTTCCTAATGAAGATATAACTTTATCTAAATTAGCTAACTTGGATGGAGAATTCTATGCAAGCAACGAAAATATCAAAGACCTTACAGGAATATCTAAACTTACCAATATAGATTCTTTTATATTTTGGAATAATAACATCCAATCTCTCCCTTCTGAAATAAAAGACTTAAAGGATATGGACTATATAAATCTAGCAAACAATTACCTTACAGAAAACAATAATATCTATCCTTTAATCGGTAGAGGAGTTAAGGTGAACTATGATTTAAACTTTATAAATAATGAAAAGTATCAATATGAACTATGTAGCAAGACAACTAATTTATACCTTGATAAAAATGAGACTTATAACTTAAAGGAAATATTATATAAGTCAATCGAAAATTATCCTAAGTATTGGGAAAAGTCTACTAAAGTCCCTTATGCATGTAATTTAACTATGGAAACAAACGATCCTACAGCTTTGTCTATTAGCGATGAGGGAGTATGTAAAGCTGGTAATAAGCCAGGTAAATATTACATAGTAATAAGTCTAAATAAAAACAAATATCCAACATCAACAGTAATTATTAAAACTGTAATAAGATAAACAATATTAAAAATAAAAAGGCTATAAAGCCTTTTATTTTTTTAGAATAAATCAGTTTTTCTTCTCGTTATAATCACACCCCATACAACTATTAAATAATAAGCTGTATACAGTGTAGTTTTAATTTCTTCTATATCCATTCCAAACATTTTACCCTTTGTATTTGGTAAAAACACTAATATTGATGCTATAATTATTAATAAAGGGTTGATAATTATTTGTCTCTCCGATCTAAATAACAATATATTTCCGGCCCAAATAATTGAAAGTACTAAAAACAGTATTTTGTAAATAAACTCCATATTTTCCAACATAATTTTTCTCCAATCTTTATTACATATAAGCACAGTAATTATTTTAATAATCATTAAAATAGTTTACATTTTTTAATTCATCGTAAATAGTATATCGTAATAAAATTATATAATGTTTTGCTCTGAATTAAAAGAATTAAAAGAAATTTTTTATTTATTTCTATTACACATGAGATAATTTATTCATTATTATCATATTCATATTATAAAACAATGTATTACATATTTATTAAAGGAGGGAACACCTTGAAATTCTACAAATGGTACACCCAAGCTCTAGGATATATTACAGCTATGATTTCCTGCATATATTGCTATTTAATAGGAGACTTGCTTTTGTATCACAATTTATCTGGCAATTACGACCACCTGGGCTTAAATCAAATTCTAGCAAGTTACACCCTATATCCCTTGTGCATCATAACATTCTTTCTAACATTGCTGGTAGGATTAATTCCCCAGTATAGTGAAAAAAAAGTACTAAACATCAAGATAATAAAAATAAATAATTTTCTAAAGTACCTTTTAATAATTATAGGTGTTCTAGGTTGCGGCATTTATTTTATATTACCAACATTAATTATATTATTAGGTGACTTTATATCACTTATAATGATAATAATAAATAAAATACCTAGAAAAGAAAAAGATAATACCAAAGACACCAACTCTATTAAAGATAATGTAGAATATTCAGCAGAGGAACGATTAATAATAACAAAGAATGAAATAGCTATGAATCTATTAGAAAAAGACTCTGATATAAATTTCATATGTGACATAACAGGTTTTTCTAAAGATTACATAAAAAAATTAAAAAAAGAAGCTCTAGTTAGTAATAATGAAAAATAGTACAATATCTCTATTGTACTATTTTTCATTATTATCAACTTAAACAAGAATATTATTCATTTTTTCATTATTTATTAAAAGTAAAATTTTCTCTATTTCATCTTTATCCAATTGACTAATTTTTAGTGGATCTCCATTGTATTTTGCATATAAATACTCTCCATCCTCTTTAAACTCAGCAGAACATAAATATTTATAATCATAAGATTGAAGTAGGTGAGGATGCTCACCAATTACTTTACAAAATAACAACCTAAAGTTTGTAGCAACCAATATACCTTCCTTGTCCAATATTTGAAAAGCATTGATTGTTTTTAATCTACATTCAAAAGTAGAAATAATACGTTCCCCTTCTTTCAGAAAATAATTAAAGTAACATAGTTTCATTTTACTCCTCCTTGATAAAATGATAAAAACCCCTTTAATTTTATTATATTTCTAACATTTCAATACATCAATAATTTAAGACTCTGAAATATATTTCTTTGACAAAAAATAAATAAAGGTATTTTTGTTGTCAATATAGAAATATACTTTTGTAGTTATATTTTTTAGTACTTTAAGATACTATTTTGATCATTAAAACAACGCAGCATTTTAAATAAAAAAAATTTTTTAAAACAAATCAAGGGGGATATTGAAATGGAAGTATTAAAAGTTTCGTCAAAGTCTAATCCTAATTCTGTAGCTGGAGCTTTAGCAGGAGTACTAAGGGAGAAGGGAAATGCTGAAATACAAGCAATAGGTGCTGGGGCTTTAAATCAAGCTGTAAAATCAATTGCTATAGCCAGAGGATTCGTTGCACCAAGTGGTCTTGACTTAATATGCGTTCCGGCATTTACTGATATAGAAATTGACGGCGAACAAAAAACAGCTATAAAATTAATCATAGAGCCTAGATAGTATAAATTTTTAATATAATCATGTAGAATAAATTTCTACATGGTTATATTTTTTTGTATATATATATTTTATATATATTAAGTAAGTAAAGAAGCTTATTTATCTGAAAAAATTATTTCGTTGGAAAATAATGGTATATTTTATATAATATAATCAAGTTCGCAATTGTTATATATTTAAAATTGTAAAATGAAATGAGTCAAAAAGGGGAAAAAGGGGGGAGTAGAATGGACGGTATACTATTTACAATGTGTATTGGTATGGCGTTGTTTTTCTTAGTATATGGTATAAGTATCATACAAGAAAAATAAAAATATCATTTTATTATAACAGGCACACCTTAGAGCTCAATGTAAAGTCTAAGATGTGGCTGTTTTTATGATGTGGATATTGATTTATGAAGCTTAGTTAAAAATTTATAAATTTGATTAAAATAAACTCGTATCTAAAGATCTACATAAAAGAAACTCTAAAATCAAAAGGCCCCTTGGAAGTAGTAGTATGAACAAAATAAAAATAAAATAATAACTTTATTTAAACTAAAAAATAGCTTGTTTGAATATATATTTATAAGTAGGGTGTTAAATCATACTAGTTTCTAAATGTAGATTTAGG
>JALFMW010000068.1 GCA_022782605.1 Clostridium sp.
CTACTACAAATGTAACTATAAAAGAAATTACATCTGCTGTTGGTTGAGCGAACCAAATACCATTTAAACCTAAGAATTTTGGTAAAATAAGCATCATAGGAACTAATAAAAGTACCTGTCTAAGTAAACTTAAAAACATTGCTTGCTTAGCATTACCAATCGATTGGATATAGTTTGCACCAATCATAGACATACCTATTAAAGGCATCATAGATAAATATTTTCTTATTCCATCTACTGATATAGCTACAAGATTTGCATCTTTATTAAACATACTCACTAATGTCTGTGGATGTAATTGGACAACAATCCAACCTATAGTTAATCCTATTGTAGCAGCTATTGTAGCTAATTTAAGAGTTTTTTCTGCTCTATCATATTTTTTAGATCCATAGTTGAATCCAATTATAGGTTGAGCTCCTTGACTTATACCTATTATTGGCATTCCTACCATTGTTACTATAGAGTTTATAGTAGCCATAGCACCTATTGCTAAATCTCCACCATGAGTTCTAAGAGCATTATTACATATTACTTGAACACAACTTGCTGCAAATTGCATAGCAAATGGAGCAGATCCTATTGCAACTATTGCCATTACTAATGATTTATTTAATTTTAAATTATTTTTATGAAGTTTTAAATTTGACTTTCCTCTTGTATAATAAGTAAAGCCCCAAATAGCAGTTATACACTGAGATATAATAGTTGCAAAAGCAGCACCTCTTATTCCCATGTTTAACACAAAAATAAATATAGCGTCTAAGATTATATTTAATATACAACCTACAACCATTATTGTTGCAGAAAGCTTTGGATTACCATCACCTCTAATAGTACTATTAAAAATAAATCCTATTAAGTTAAATACAGTTCCTAGTAACACTACATTAATATATGCTTTTGCATATACTAAACTATCTGCACTAGCTCCAAATAATTGAAGTATTTGATCTCCAAATATTAATCCAGTTATCATTATTGTTAATCCAACTATTAAAGCTAAAGTAATTGCATTTCCTAGAAGTCTTTCTGCTTCGTCTCTTTTTCCTTGTCCTAATTTAATAGAAATATTAGTTGCTGTACCTACACCTATAAGCATACCAAATGCCAGCATTATAGTCATTATAGGCATTGTAACACCTAAACCAGTTATGGCAAGTGGTCCAACTCCTGGCATATTACCTATAAATATTCTATCTACTACATTATACAACCCATTTACCATCATACCAATTATTGCTGGTAGGGAGTATTTTATTAGTAATTTTCCTATAGGTTCTGTTCCTAAAACTTGTTGATTATTATTCATTGAGTCCTCCTATTTTTTTATTTTTATTTAAACATATTTTTTTTAATATATTAATTAATGTGTCTCTTTCTTCTTCTGTAATATTTTCTGTTAAAATACTTTCCCATTCTTGTAGCACATTGCATATATCATCTTGTTTTTCTTTTGATTTATCAGTTAAATATATTTTATAAGCTCTTTTATCATGTTCATCTTTTAACCTAATTATAAAGCCTTCTTTTTCTAGTTTTTTTATTGATCTAGCAGTAGTGCCTTTATCTATACTTAACTTTTCAGTTAACTCTTCTTGGCTTATACCATCTTGTCTATATAATTGAAGCAAAAACAACATTTGACCATAACCCATATCGTACTGTGTAAGTCCTTTGCTTATAAATGCTCTTCCTTTTCTATAAATTTGTGATATATACTTACCAATTGGTTCTTTTATGTTGTTATTCATATTGCCTCCTTAGTATAACTAATTATGAACCATGTTTATATAATTTTAAAAATTGCATATCAAGTATTATATAATGATTTAGTTGTATATGCAACTTTTTTTAATGTGAATTTATTTTGTATATTATTTCTAAAATAAAAAGAACTACTAGACTTTATAGTTTAGTAGTTGCAATCAGTTTTATTTTTTACTTATTCATTCATACTTAATAATCGATCTAAGTATATTGATTTAACTTGTTTATTTGCTAAAGCTCTTTTAGCTGGAGGTAATTTAAGTATTGCAGATAATATGGCTGCCATTACCCTATGACTACTTAATGCTTTATTATCAAATATAAGCTCTTGTAATTGTCCTTTTTCTATAGCCATAAGAACAACTCTATGTACGGAGTTTGCTGGTGTAATTATTTTTTCTTTTCTTTTTAAAAGTATTATGCTGCCTTTAGGGCAGTTTCTAGCACAAACTCCACATCCTAAACAGACTTCTTCATCAATCTTAATTATATTTTTATCATTTTCTTTTACCTTGCTTATAGCTCCTATAGGACATGCATTTACGCATTTACCGCAACTTACACAAGAATCATAATTAATATTTGGTATAAAACTTGTAGTTGCTACTGGATGCATACTACCAAACTTTCTAGCTGCTAACAATGCTTCACAACAACATCCACAGCAGTTACATATAAAACTTACTCCACTTCTCACATTTTCACCACATTGAA
>JALFMW010000160.1 GCA_022782605.1 Clostridium sp.
AGGTATAAGTAAAGCGTTCTTTTTAGGTTTAAAGTCTAGGTCCTCAAACCTAAATAATTCATTTTCAAAAACACCTTTGTCTATTACTATTTTAACTTTATCCTGAAAACGCTCAACAGATACGTATTCAGGTTGTTTAGAGTGAAGTGTAGCAACTCTACTTATGGAATTTTCTACTTTCTCAACAGTTAAGCCTATAGGTAAAGTAAATAAATACTCTATTCTGTAATCATCCTCATAACATTTTAAAAACTTGGGAGTAGCTTCCTCATTATTCTTGATACCAAGAGCAAGAAATTCTTCTCTCCAATTTACTTTGTTAGGATTATTAGAAATAAGTTTCCAAAGTAAAGAACCACATTCAAATATAGAATCAACTAAAGGACTAAGTAAGTTTCCGTTATCAGACATTTTAGCAACCTCCATTTTTTAAATATTGTATTTTATAATAAATAATATGCACTACATGAAAAAAAGTTTCGTATTTTTTATTAAAAATGTAAGGTTTTTTAAAAGTTGAGTTTTCAGAATTGAAAAAGGACAAGTTATTAATTTTATTCTGATTAAGTTTAGTAACTTATTTCCTCAACAGTTAAATCTAATTCTGCTAAAACGTTCTGATTTTCTCTAGAGTAGACTATGTGACCTAACCTTTTAACTATGAAAGTTCTGTCTAAGAAATAAATTAATTCTTGATACTTTGGTATGACAGGACTCTTGTATGAGTTTACCAATTCATTATCTAAAATTATATTTAGTTTGTACAAAATCTCACCTCTAAAAAATTAAACTATGTTATAATTGTAACATTCTAGTAAAACGGTGTCAATTAAATAAAAATAAAACTTTTTTGTGAAAAACTATTGTATTATTTGTCTAGATATGGTAAACTATCAGAGTAAGCTATATCAAAAAGCCTTAATAACTAAGTCTTGATTAAAACTAAAATAAAAATAGTATTAGTTAAGAACGAGCCAAAGGCTCTTCCTAGTTTACTAGGAATATAATAGCTTGTAACAAAACAAAGATTATTTATATTATCCCTGTAAAAACCACAGGAATAATATAAGAGGCAAAGCCTCGTAGCTAGTAAATTACTTTATTTCTAAAGGAGTAAGTATGAATAAAGATAATATAAAAGCTACTAGTAAACAATTATATTTAATAAAACTATTAGCTAGGAAGAATAATTATCTAGTAAGAAATATAGTACATTTAAGTAAGATAGAAGCTGAATGTATACTAAGTTATTTAATAGATAAAAAAGAAAAACCTTCTTACTTTAGTGATTATTTATTTATAAAAAAATACTAGTAAATTTATTAATAACTTTTAGGAAATCGTTTACAAATAGGACAAACCTATGCTATAATATAGTTATAGGAGGACTTAGCCATGACAATCCTAAATTATGTTAGAAATAAAAATAAAGGTCTAGTCTTACACGAATGGGACTATGAACTAAAAGACAATAAGATAAATTACATAAGTGATCTAGATAAGATAATTCTAGATGCAAAAGCAAAAAACGTTGAAAAAATATGGTTAAAAGCAAATCAGAAAAATCAGACAATAGGTAATCTTACTATAGTGCATCATTTTTTTAATAACTATGCTATGAATAGTAAAGGGGTTATATTCAACATAGACACTAACTGTGAGCATTACCAAAAACAAAAGCAACCAACCAAAAACGGAGATTTATATTATGTAAATCTTGAACGACTGTATGACTATTCTTACAAAGGAAAAGTATATTATGACTATTATGTACAGAAATACGCTGTAGCTAGTTTAGTAGCATGTAATTTCATTCCTAATGAAAATCCAAAAGTATTAAAATATATAGAATTTATAGACGGAAACAGACTCAATCACAGTAAAGAAAATTTAAGATGGACAGATAAAAAAACTAAGAAATCATTAAAAGTTTTAATATAAATAGATATTCGCACGACATATTTATCGAAGAGATATACTAACCCCTAATACTTAAGAAGGGGTGAAGTGTGAATAATGACTAGAAAACAAATCTCAGAACTAATAATTTTATTAGAAGAAGTATATGAGTCTAATGACGAGCTACTTTGGAGAGAGATTTTTTATAAATTAGAAAAATTAGTAGAAACTACTAAAGACTAATGTTTTACCTTGTTTACTTTTTACAACTTTAGGCATCCAGGTTTGCTGGTGTAAGTCCTACTACTGTGTTTTAACTTTTTAGCACATCTTTGCACACTCCAATTTATAAGGACTAGTATAATTACTAGTCTTTTTTGTTGCACTTAAAAGGGGAATAGGTATGAAAGTATTAGCGTACAAGAAGCAAGATTTTGAGGTTTATATTACAAATAGTTCACTAGTAATTATAAATACAAACGGAGAATATGAAAACCATGCACACTTAACTAAGACTGTAGACTCAAAAGGTAAAGTAAAGTTAGATACAGCAAAGGCACTCATAAACATAGTTACAAAGAAGAGAGTACCTAAAAGTACTTACTTGGTTACTAGTGCTATAAGATTAACTACAGATGAAGAATATAAAGAAAATCTTATGTGTATTTTAGATAAAAGAAAAAACAAGAAATATATTAATACAAATAAAGGAGTACGTAGATGATAAACTTTCCTATAGAAATTCTTGGAATATTATATAACGTTCAGGAAGAGGAATATAAAGGAATGAATGAAGCAAATCTAGGTCTATGTGATACTACTAACTGTGAAATAACTATAAGAAGTGGCTTAACACCAGATCGAGGGTTTGAGACATTTATACATGAGCTTACACACGCTGTGTTAAATGAAGCAGGATACAGATATTGTGATGAAGAAGGTCCACATACTGAGGATTTTGTGGAGAGATTCAGTAAAGCACTATATCAGGTTATCTTAGATAATGATTTTGAAGAAATAAAAAATTATTTTTATGAAAGAGGTGGTTTAGGTGGAACAACAACCGAAGAAAGCAGGTAGACCACGTACAACAGAGGATACACCATTAACTGATAAGCAATTATTATTTTGTGAGTATTATTTAGAAACTTTAAATCAAAGTGAAAGTTATAGAAGAGTAGCTCCCCATGTAGCAGATACTACAGCTAGGGTTGAGGCTTCTAAGTTAATGAAGAAACCTAATATAAGAAAGTATATACAAGAACGTCTAGAGTCTATGAAGGAGGCTATAGTAGTAGACAAGCAAGAACTTCTAAACTTCTATTCTGAGGTTATGAGAGGTACAGCTATGAACTACGGAAAGCCGCTTTATATGAAGGACCGTATTGCATGTGCTGATTCTCTAGCTAAGTACTATGGTATGTTTGTGGACAAGAAAGAAATTACAGCTAGTGTAACAAACATAACTGTAGATATAGAGGGAGAAAATGATGAAGATGATATAGAGTTAGGTTTAGGTGAAATACCTTCTGACTTATAGG
>JALFMW010000236.1 GCA_022782605.1 Clostridium sp.
GATATATTATTGTGTTTTCCACTGAAAACAAAATAATTCATAGTTAGTTTTTTAGAATTTATTTTATAATTGATTGGAAAAATACTAAGATTGTAATTATTACTACTAATCTCTAATAAATCTAATTTTTCTTTTACTAAATCTTCAATATTAATAAGCTTGCTAAGATTATAAACATCCTCGTAATTGTGCAGAAGGATTGTATTCATAATATTTTTATCTTGGCTTTTAATAAATTCTTCATATAATTTTATACTTTCCCCTCCATCAATAATATCTTTTCTATGAATGCCAAAGTATCTTTCAACAGTTGTTAAACTACAACTTTCAAGACCTAAAGGTTCTTTAAATGATTTAATAAATTTAAAAATATCAAAGTCATCTTCTTTATTTAAATTAAAATCAATATTATGTTTTTTTAATCTATGATTTATAAATCCTATATCAAAAGCAAGGCCATTATAAGTTACATGTCTTTTGAAACGTTTAATCTCCTCAACAAAAGCAGTAAGAAGTTCTTTTTCATCATCTTCATTTTCTGCAAAAAATTGTTTAATAATAGTCTTATCTTGGCAATTATATAAAATACCGATTAAAATAATTTTGCAAAATTTAGGATTTAATCCTGTAGTTTCAATATCGAATATGAAGGTGTCATTATTTATATGTAAATTTTCAGAAAGAATTTTTTCTATAATTTTCATGATATTTCTCCTTTTTTCAATTTTATACTATAATATACGTTGAATAAATTAATTTAATCATATATTAAATAAAAATGATAGTAAATGTAATTTTATAAATAAAAAAACAAGTACTTCAAGGTGGGAAAAAATGATTGATAAAGATAAATTAAACGAAAATCAAAAAAAAGCAGTTGAGCACATTGAGGGGCCTTGCATGGTATTGGCAGGTCCAGGCTCTGGAAAGACAAGAGTTATAACATATAGAATTGTAAATATGATAGTAAATAATAATATACCTCCAGCAAGGATTTTAGCTATAAGTTTTACAAAAAACTCTTCTATGGAAATGAAAAATAGGGCAATGCAAATTTGTAATGACCCAAGAATAAATAAAGTGACATTTGGTACATTCCATGCAGTTTTTTATAAAATACTAAGATACTTTGGACGATATGATATGAATAGTATTCTTGATGAAAAAACAAAAAGAATAACTATAAAAGGAATACTTAAAAATTTAAATGTTGAAAATGGGGAAGATGATGAAACAGTTGGACAAGTTATAAATGAAATTTCTTATGTGAAAAATGAGCTTATGGATAAGCAAGATTTTGAATCTGAGGTTTTAAAAAAGGATGAATTTATAAATGCTTATAATATGTATGAGGAATATAAGGAACAAGTTAAAAAAATAGATTTTGATGATATGTTGCTTAGAACTTATTACTTGTTAAGTGAGAATAAACAAGCCCTGGAGATGGTTAGACAAGTTTATAAATATATTTTAGTAGATGAGTTCCAAGATATAAACAGAGTGCAATTTGAAGTGCTGAAATTAATGGCAAATCCTAATAATAATATTTTTGTTGTTGGAGATGAGGATCAAAGTATTTATGGATTTAGAGGAGCTAGACCTGATTTTTTATTACAATTTGAAGAATACTTTAAGGGTACAGAGAAAATTTTACTTGATATTAACTACAGATCAAAAAAAGAAATAATAGATGTATCTAATAAGTTAATAGAGAAAAATGTAAGTAGATATGATAAAACTATAAAATGTCATCAAGGAGAAGGGGCAGTTGTAAACTATATAATGCCAAAAGACTCAGAAGATGAGGCTATTCAAATTGGAAAAGAAATTTTAGAAGAAATAAAAAAAGATTATATGGAGTATAGTGACTTTGCAGTTATTTATAGGACTAATATTCAATCTAGAGCCCTTGTAGATGTGTTTATGGATATGAGAATACCATTTACTATAAAAGACTCTATAGTGACAATTTACGACCACTGGGCAGCTAGAGATATTTTATCTTACTTAAAAATTTCTGTAAGAAAAAATACAAATGAAGATTGGATTAGAATAATAAATAAGCCATTTAGATATATATCGAGGGAAAACTTAAATCAAGCAAAAGAAGAGAAAGATTTTATAAATGCTCTAATAACTAAATGTAATCTTCATCCAAAACAAGTTAAAACCATAAATGATTTGGATATTGATATAAGTTACTTAAAGCATCAATGTCCACAAGATGCCATATCATATATTAGAACTACCCTAGATTATGATAAGTATATTCTTGATTATTGTATGAATAGAAAAATAAAACCAAATGGACTGATTGAAATTTTAAATGAGATAGAAAGCTCAGCATCTAATTTTGAAACTATTGAAGAATATTTAACTCATATAGAAAAGGTTAAGGAAGAGTTAGAGCAAAATCATACAAAGAAAGAAATGGATGGAGTAGTATTTACAACAATGCATAGTGCCAAGGGTTTGGAATTTAGAAATGTTTATATTATAGGAATTAATGAAGGTACAATTCCTCATGAAAAATCTTATGATATTGATGATGATGTAAAAAAATCTGAGCAAATAGAAGAAGAAAGAAGACTTATGTATGTGGGTATGACACGTGCAGAAGAAAGATTAACTTTAAGTTCACCAATTAATAAGTATGGTAAAAAAGCATTTAAATCAAGATTTCTAGATGATATAAAAAATCCAACAAAGAAAGAAATGAATAGTATACAAATTGGAGATAAACTAAATCACAAAACTTTCGGAAGTGGAAGAATAGTAGGAAAAGATGGAGATATGGTACAAGTTAAGTTTAAAAATACAGAAAAAACCTTAGACTATAAATTATGTATTAGAAATAATATCATAGAAAAGATTTGAAAAATATGAATCCTTATGATTTAAAAAATTCTGAAAATTGTTGTTGACAAAGTAAATTCATAAAACTATAATTTTATTAACAATTCAAAAAAAGGAAATTCTCGGAAGAAGAAAGTAGCCTAAATGGAGTTTCTGCGAGTTAGGATTTGGTGTGAGCCTAATAAGTAAGTTTAGTGTGAAGAGAGCTTTGGAGAAGATTATCAGAACTAAAGTATGATAATAGGTAACCCGCCTTAAGGGGTTGAGAGGATAGGCATATAATTGTCTATCAACAAGAGTGGTAACGCGGTTAATTCGTCTCTTAGTCATTTGACTAAGAGACTTTTTTATTTATTATCAAAATAAATGACGTAAGTATTTATCATAAAGCAATTATAATTTTAAAAATATAAAAGGGGGATATTTAAAATGAAAGGTTTAAAAAAATTATTAGGTTTAACTTTAGCAGCTATGATGACAATGTCATTAGTAGGATGTTCATCAAATGGGGATAGTGGAAAATCAGGAGAGGTAGCAGATAAACTACAACAAATAAAAGATTCGGGAGTATTAAAAGTAGGAACAAGTGCTGACTATTCTCCATATGAGTTCCATAAAGTAGTTAA
>JALFMW010000249.1 GCA_022782605.1 Clostridium sp.
TAATCAATTTGTCCGTCTACCTTAATAGTTAATTTTTTCTTACTATTGCGTGGCATACTTTTTGGACAAGGGTATTCCGTCTGCCATTCAGCACCTTTGAAAATGCAAGCCATTAATATATCTAATTCAATAATACTATCCTGTAGTGCAGTATGTTCTTCATTATAGTCAATATCTTCAATTAGGTATGAATAGAAACTTTCCGCAGTAGTTTTATATCCGTCTGCTTCAGTAATAAACTTTTTACTTCCGTCTGCACCTTTGATATTGGCATTTCTTTCGCAAAACTTCTTATATTCTCCGTCTGCTAAGTATTTCATAGCATAGCCGCGAATATCGAATACTGGTATTGTATCAAGTGCATTTCTACAACCATATTTATTGGCATTGAATTCAAATACATTATCGTCAAACTTACTATTGAAAGCATATGCTCCGTCTACTTTATAGTTTTTAATATCTCTAATCATTTGCGATTGAATAAAACCATATTTCAACATTTCCGTCTGTTTTCCACGCATACGTTTTACATAAATTGGTCGCTTGTCTGCATAATAAGCCGTATCAAATAGTGGTCTATTATTCCATACTTGCTCGACAACGAAATCACGCTTACACAAAACTTGACCTCCGTCTGTATCGTAGATTATATAACCAATGTTGTAGCAATAGGGTTTATTAACACTAATTGTCTCCGTATCAAATACCATAATATTCATAATTTTTTCCTCCGTCTGATAACTCGACCCACTCGTTAGTTATCACTTATCTTTATATTATTATTATATCATTTTTAACTTAATTGTCAAGTAGTTCAATTAACTTTCCGTCTCATCATCTTCTTCTAGTTTGTATGGATTTTCTGCATAGCAAATTTTACCATTAAGAACATAGATGACTGTTTCTAACCCATCATATTCATTAATATCCCAGTCAGTAGCTCCGTCTGGAATTTCTACGACAGCTAAATCGCCAACATGATTATTTTCTACGAGTGCAACAAGTTCAGGGTTTGTGCGGTCGTTTTCATATTTATTTACAATAGCACAATGTTCTTCGTTATCCCAACAACCATATCCACCATAATCATTATTAATTACAATTTTCATAAATTTTTCTCCTTTACCTTATATTATTATTATATCACTTTTAACTCATTTGTCAAGTAGTTCAATTAACTTTCCGTCTCAACTATAGTCCATATATAATTTCTTTCAACATATCAATATCCATCTGTGGATAATTATGTTCAATTGCATAAAAATAAGCATTTTTCATTATTGTTTGCATTATCTCTGATGGATTATCGAAACCATAACGTAGGTCATACGCTGTAAAGTTTTCAATAGCATTATTTAAGTCAAAAAGAAGGCTATTTCTGTCTCGTACAAGTTTATCCCGATACGGACGTAAATTCGTAGAACGATATGGATGTAGTAGATATTCAATAAAGGCTTGCATACTTATATTAATTTCTACCTTTTTATATAGTGTTAATTCCATATTAATTTTTCTCCTTATCTTTATACTATTATTATAGTATAATCGTATTTACTTGTCAAGTAGTTAAATTAACTTTCCGTCTGACCTAATGACTACTAATGAATAATTAGGTTGTCTCAAGTCCATTTTGATGGCGTTGATGACGTGAAATTGGTACAACATTTCCACCTTCCGTCTCCATATTTGTTCTTCCTAATTACTCATTACTGGCCACTAGAGAGAAGAGCCGCAGCCCTTCCGTCTGGCTTATCAATATAATACATCTTGTACTACTTTATAAAACATACCTTGTATAAAATCAAAAGATTTATTTATATCGCAATGTAGTTTAAAATCTTCTTCCCAATCAATCTCTCCGTCTACTTTTTTTCCAAAAACACCTTTAATAGTGATAATAACTTGTTCTGGACGTGCAATTATATTAGTAATTTTTACATATCCGTCTGCTCCGATTTCTTCTTCAATGATTTGCTTAAATATTTCTTCTAATACTACTTTTCTATTCATAATTTATTTTCCTTATGATATAATTATATCACTTATAGATATTAATTTCAATACCTATTTTAAAATTCCGTCTATCGAAGTTGTCTTTTAGAGATATCGTGAGCCCCTATACGACTTTATCGACCCTCTTACGTTGCGCTGAATAAGAGTTAAATCTCCCCTGGAGATAAGGTTTCCGTCTAGGTGTCAACTTTTCTCTTGCCTGGTCTTTTTATGGCCCGTTTGTTATGCTCACGAGGCCCCTAAAAGACAACTTTTTCCTTATATTACTATTATATCATAGGTGGTTGAACTTGTCAACCCCTATGACATTTCTTCCGTCTACTTACTAATCAGTCTATAAGCCTTAACTGGTTTTTTAATAGTACCTACAACCATTCCGTTGTCTTTACGGACTACATTACACTCATAAACGACATCTTCCGTCTGAACCATTTTCTTAGAGATTAACGTATTAATTGAGCCTGATTTGATTTCAGTACCGACTTTCTCTGAGATTTCAGATAGTGTGTACGCATTTCCGTCTGCGAGTACATTTAAGAATAATTGTTGTTTTTCATTTGGTTTCCAAGTTTGTTTTGACATAATTTTTACTCCTTTACCTTATATTAATATTATATCATTACTGATATTGCTTGTCAATAGGTTTTTACAAGTTGCCGTCTGACTTATTCCTTGAGTTAATAAGTTTTCTTTCTTTTTACATTAATATTATATCATTTCAATTTTTACTTGTCAATAAGTATTTTTAACTCTCCGTCTGATTTTTTCTTTTTGTAATTCCTCCTTAACTTTTATATTAATATTATACCATTACTTTAAATATTTGTAAATAGTAAATATTAACTTTCCGTCTCCCTTAAACAATTTTATTTGTTTATAAGAGTTATCAACGAAGGACAAAAATTGATAACTCTTATAAGCAAATAATTTCTATTTGCTCAAATATTGGTCGAATATACTATAAAACCAACCTTTTATAAATTCTTTACTGGCGTGTTTATCAATTAACATTTTAAAATTTTCACACCACAATAACTCTTTTCCGTCTGCGTCATATTCACCAAAGTTGCCTTTTATTAGCACTTCTCCGTCTAGGTCATAGCAAACAGTATATTCATTTAGTGCTACATACATATTTTCACTACCAACTTTTTTAATAAACTTATCTAATGTTTTTTCTATTTTTTTACCATTCATAACTAACTCCTTTATCTTTAATAATATTATATCATATTTAATTAAGTTGTCAAGCAATATTTTAAAGTTTCCGTCTACATCAACCCCATTAATTCAATTCCTACTGCCAAACTTCCGTCTGCTTTCACTTTATAACCATTGTTTCCTAATCGTCCGCCAACCCATTGTTGAAGATTTTTGCCATAGTCATCAAAAAGAATTCCGTCTGCCGTTTTCATAAAGTCAACTTTATTTTGCCCGCACCTACATAGAATTATGTTTCCGTCTGCGACATTAATTTTATGAATTTTTAACCATTTAATTTTGTCTCCGTCTGCGGCTGCATTAGGGCTTGCTGACAAAATATAAATATTATGCTTTCCATCTGCGATGAGTTTTCTTAATACTTTCGCATTTTTCTTTAGTGGCTTGAGATTTCTAAAAAAGCCTTTTTCCGTCTCAAATCGTTTTAATCCGTCTGGCTCTGCGTTGAAATCTGCCAAAACTCCATCCATATCAAAATATAAGTTTTTTCTCTTGTTTTTCATAGTAATTATCCTTTATGTTTATATTATATCACTATTGAAGGGGCTTTGCAACCCCTTATTTTACTTTTCCGTCTGCCGATTTTAGCAGACGTTTTTATTCATTTATCATTCTGACTATATCTCTAAGTTTAAAAGCATATTTAAAGCGTCTAGCATCTTTATAGTAATATATCCAAGCCTTTATGATATTATATTGTGTTGTGATTTCACCAGTTGACATATTTATATATAGTTTCATATTATACCTCCATAGGTGCTAGGCTTAGTAGCCTAGCACTGCCATTAACTTATCTAATCTAACTAAATCTTTGGCTTTTTGATTATTAATATTGATTTTACCACTTGGGGTTGCAATGATATTCTTACTATCAATCATATAAATCCCATTTTCACTTGCTATGATTGTTTTTCTAGCCTTACTTGTTTTGCGTGTTGCAGGTGCAAAACTTGTGCTAAATTTAATTTCAATATCATTAGAGGCTACACCATTAACAAGTGCTAATTGTTTCTTACTTAAATTGCTAGTATTTAAGTCGCTTATTTTAGCGTTTGATTTTTTAGTTTCGTTAATACCATAAACAACGGATTTTATAATACATTCAACGAGTGAACCGCGGTTGACGGAAAACCCCTTACGAGTACATTCAACTTCAGCGGTAAAATCTTCAGAAACTTTTTCAAGCATTTTTAAGATGATATTGTTTGAATATTTTGCTTTAGGTTGCTTGAGATTGTTCTCATTAAATAAAACGATTAATTCTTTTTTTGTAAATAACATAAAATTTTGTCCTTCCAGTCGTTTGACTTATTAATTAAGTTAATTTCTTAATCTACTTTAATTATACTACTTTAAATTCTTTAGTCAAGTACTTTTTTAAATTTTTTTAATTTTTTTAAATACTTTTTAATCTTTAATTTAGTATTTTTAAGTAGTTAAATCTTAACTACACCAATATATTAGTACTTTTATAAAGATATGTAAATAGCAAAATGACAAAAATTTTTATTTTTATGTTTTCTTAATACTATCTTAATATTGACTAGGTGGGGGGTATAGTGATTTTTTTTGGAAAAAAATTTTTTTGAGGTCGACGGGGGTGATGAATTCACTATTTGAGCCATTTTTAGTTTTCCATTTTTTAATTTCCTATTTCTTATTTAACCCCTTCTCTCTACAGCAATAGTATTCAATCCAATACTTCTCAGCGACATTCAAATCGTTACATCCGCTCTCTATAATCGTCCAGTAAAATTCATTAGGTCTATAGTCATATAACTTTTCATTACCTTTATTATCGGCGCCAATCATTTTTTTAATATGTTCATACCATCTATCTTTAATATTAACGGCTTGTCCAACATAGCACACGTTTTCATCTTTCTTCAGCACCAACATATAAATGCCCCTAACTGCAATAGAACTACTCCATTTCTGAATTTGCGGCAACCGAACCTTTTTCCACTCAATGGCAGCCAACTCCTTCTTCAACTCTGGATACAATCCACTTATTTCGGCAATAGTATATATAAGACGTTGTTCACGATCATTTAATTGAAACTCAAACCAACCTTTTTTCAATTCTTCTTGAGCCATTAAAAATTGACGATTAATTAATTTGGCATCATCAAGTTTTTTAACTAACTCTTCTAATTCAACAGCTAATTTATTGACTTCCTGACGTGCATTATTCTGGTCGCGCAAGACATTAATTAACTTGCGGTTTTCCTCTCCATAACGTTCTGAAAGGCTATTCATTTCAGCTGTGCGGCAACCAATTGATTTAATCAGTTCATCAAGTTGCGCACGTGACGCCGCAATTTTGTTTTGGATATCTTGTTCATGGCTATCCAAATTATTCGAAAATTGTTTGCGCTCATTAATAATCTGTTCTTCGATTTTCTTATTAGTATCTTTAATTTGTTTATTTATTTCTTCAATTTG
>JALFMW010000243.1 GCA_022782605.1 Clostridium sp.
TCTTTTAGTACCTTTAAAGAAGAATTCTGGGAGAAACGTTCACGGAAAAATAACTGTTCGTCACAGAGGTGGAGGAAACAGAAGAAAATACAGAATAATAGATTTTAAAAGAAATAAAGATGGTATTCCAGCAAAAGTTGCTACAATAGAATACGATCCAAACAGAACTGCTAATATAGCATTATTAAACTACGCAGATGGTGAAAAAAGATATATACTTGCTCCAGTAGGTATAAAAGTAGGAGATACTTTATTATCTGGACCAACTGCTGATATAAAACCAGGTAATGCATTAGCATTAAAAAATATGCCAGTTGGTACAATAATTCACAACATAGAATTAAAACCAGGAAAAGGAGCTCAGTTAGTTAGATCTGCTGGTGTTTCTGCTCAATTAATGGCTAAAGAAGGAACAAAAGCTTTATTAAGATTACCATCAGGAGAAATGAGATACGTTTCAATAGAGTGTAAAGCTACTATAGGACAAGTTGGTAATGCTGAACACGGTAACGTAGTTATAGGTAAAGCTGGTAGAGTTAGACACATGGGTATAAGACCTACAGTTAGAGGATCTGTAATGAACCCTTGCGATCACCCTCACGGTGGTGGTGAAGGTAGAGCTCCAATCGGTAGATCTGGACCAGTTACTCCATGGGGTAAACCTGCACTTGGATACAAAACTAGAAAGAAAAATAAAGCATCTAATAAATTAATAGTTTCAAGAAGAACTAAATAGTAGATGATTAAATAGATTTTATAGGAATTTATTTTACTCAGAGAGGAGGAAATTAGATGTCAAGATCAACTAAAAAAGGACCTTTTGTACATGCTAGACTTTTAAAGAAAGTTGAAGCTATGAACGCATCAGGAAACAAAGAAGTTATAAAAACTTGGTCAAGAAGTTCAACAATATTCCCTCAAATGGTAGAACACACTATAGCTGTTCACGATGGAAGAAGACATATACCTGTATATATAACAGAAGATATGGTTGGACATAAATTAGGAGAATTTGTTCCTACTAGAACGTTCAAAGGACACAAAGACGACGAAAAGAGTAACAAGAGAAAATAATACCATTCTTACTAAGGAAGGAGGATATTAAAAATGGAAGCAAAAGCAATTGCAAAATATGTACGTGTATCTCCAAGAAAAGCTGGACAAATATGTTCACTTGTTAGAGGTAAAAACGTTGATGAAGCATTAGCAATATTAAAGTTCACTCCTAGAGGAGCTGCTGCAGATATAGCAAAAGTTGTAAAATCTGCTAAAGCTAACGCTGAAAATAATCACGAAATGAACGCTGAAAATTTATATATAGCATCTATAGTTGCTAATCAAGGGCCAACAATCAAAAGATTCATGCCTAGAGCACAAGGTAGAGCTACTATGATAAGAAAAAGAACTTCTCACATAGAAGTAGTTTTAAAAGAAAAAAAATAGTCACAGATAGGAGGGAAATAAATGGGACAAAAGGTTAACCCACACGGATTAAGAGTCGGTGTTATAAAAGATTGGGATTCAAGATGGTTCACAACTGATAAAAAAGAGTTCGGTGCATTATTATTAGAAGACCACAATATACGTAAATTCTTAAAGAATAAATTATACTCTGCTGGAGTTGCTAAAATAGAAATAGAAAGATCTGCTAACAAAATAAAATTAGATCTTCATGTTGCTAAACCAGGTGTTGTTATAGGAAGAGCAGGAGCTGGAATAGAAGCTTTAAAAGCTGAGTTAGAAAAAATGACTAAGAAAAACATAATAGTAAACATAGTTGAGGTAAAAGCAATAGACAAAAACGCTCAATTAGTTGCTGAAAACATAGCTTTAGCTATAGAAAGAAGGGTTGCTTTCAGAAGAGCTATGAAACAAGCTGTTCAAAGAGCACTTAAAGCTGGAGCTAAAGGTATAAAAGTTGCTGCATCAGGAAGATTAGGTGGAGCTGAAATGGCTAGAACTGAAGGATACAGCGAAGGTAACGTGCCTCTTCAAACTTTAAGATCTGATATAGACTATGGATTTGCTGAAGCTGATACTACTTATGGAAAAATAGGTATAAAAGTTTGGATCTGTAATGGTGAAGTATTACCAACTAAAAACGGAATAAATCCAAGAGAAGAAAGAAAAGATAATAGAAGAGACAGAAGAGATAACAAAAGAGATAACAGAAGAAGAGATTCTAGAGGAAATGGAAGAGGACAAAGACCTCAAAGACCTCAAAGAACTGAAAATAAAGAAAATAAATAAGTAAGGTTCGAGGAAGGAGGAAACACTCATGTTAATGCCAAAAAGAGTAAAACGTCGTAGAGTTCACAGAGGTACTATGGCTGGTAAAGCTCAAAAAGGTAACAAAGTTACTTACGGAGAGTTCGGTTTAATGGCCATGGAAGCATCTTGGATAACTTCTAATCAAATAGAAGCTGCCAGAATAGCTATGACTAGATATATAAAAAGAGGCGGGAAAGTTTGGATAAAAATATTCCCACACAAACCAGTAACAAGAAAACCAGCTGAAACTCGTATGGGTGCTGGGAAAGGTTCTCCAGAATATTGGGTAGCCGTAGTTAAACCAGGAAGAGTAATGTTCGAATTAGCAGGTGTAGATGAAGCTAAAGCTAGAGAAGCTATGAGACTTGCTGCGCATAAACTTCCAATAAAATGTAAATTTGTTAAAAAAGAAGATTTAGAAGTAAAGGGTGGTGAATAGGATGAAAGCTAAAGAATTAAGAGATTTAACAAGCGAAGAGCTAATGAGTAAATTAAATGACTTCAAAAGTGAATTATTTAGCTTAAGATTCCAATTAGCTACTGGTCAATTAGAAAACACAGCAAGAATTAAGTTTGTTAAAAAAGATATAGCTAGAGTTAAAACTATCCTTGCTGAGAGAAAGTTAAACGAAACTAGAGCTTAATTTGGAGAGGAGGCTTTTTAAACATGGAAAGAGGAAGAAGAAAAGTTAGAATAGGCCGTGTTGTAAGTAACAAAATGGATAAAACTATAGTAGTTGCTGTTGAAGATTTCGTACGTCATGAGTTATATAACAAGCCTGTTAAAAGAACTAAAAAGTTCAAGGCTCACGATGAAAACAATGTATGTCAAATCGGAGATAGAGTTAAGATAATGGAAACTAGACCTTTATCAAAAGATAAACATTTCAGACTAGTAGAAGTTATCGAAAAGGTTAAATAGTTTTTCGAAAAGGAGGTATTACGATATGGTACAACAAGAAACGCGTTTAAAAGTTGCTGACAATTCTGGTGCAAAGGAACTTTTATGTATCCGTGTATTAGGTGGAAGTAAAAGAAGATATGGTAACGTAGGTGACGTAATCGTTGCTACTGTTAAAAGTGCAACACCTGGTGGAGTTGTAAAAAAAGGTAAAGTTGTTAAAGCTGTTATAGTTAGAACTAAAAAAGGTATAAAGCGTAACGACGGATCTTATATAGCATTCGATGAAAATGCTGCAGTTATAATAAAAGACGATAAAACTCCAGTAGGAACTCGTATATTCGGGCCTGTTGCAAGAGAGTTAAGAGATCATGACTTTATGAAAATAGTATCTCTAGCTCCAGAAGTACTATAATAAGGAGGTGCAATAGGACATGATGCGTGTTAAAAGAGAAGATACAGTTGTAGTTATAGCTGGTAAAGATAAAGGTAAAACAGGGAAAGTTGTTAAAGTATTCCCTAAAACAAACAAAGTAATAGTTGAAGGTGTTAACGTTGTAACTAAACACCAAAAACCAAGTGCTATGAACCCACAAGGTGGAATAGTAAACAAAGAAGCTGCTATACACGTTTCAAATGTAATGCCAGTTGATCCTGAAACAGGAAAAGGAACAAGAGTTAGATTTGAAATGAGAGACGGTAAAAAAGTTAGAGTAGCAGTTAAGAGCGGAAAAGAAATATAATATAGCTTGAAAGGAGGGACCTTAAATGGCTTCTAGATTACAAGAAAAATACAATAATCAAGTAGCTCCAGCTATGATGGAGAAATTTGGATACAAAAACATAATGGAAATACCTAAATTAGATAAAATAGTTATCAATATGGGTGTTGGAAACGCTAAAGAAAATCCAAAAGGATTAGAAAAAGCAGTTGAAGAAATGGAAATGATATCTGGTCAAAAACCAGTTATAACTAGAGCTAGAAAATCAGTAGCTAACTTTAAATTAAGAGAAGGTATGCCAATAGGTGCAAAAGTTACATTAAGATCTGATAAAATGTACTACTTCTTAGATAAATTAGTTTCTGTTACATTACCAAGAGTTAGAGACTTTAGAGGTGTAAACCCTAATGCTTTCGATGGTAGAGGTAACTACGCTTTAGGTGTAAAAGAACAAATAATATTCCCAGAAATCGAATACGATAAAATAGATCAAGTTAGAGGAATGGACGTAATATTCGTTACTACAGCTAAAACAGACGAAGAAGCTCGTGAATTATTAAAATTATTAGGAATGCCATTTTCTAAATAATTAAAGGAGGGATTCCAGTGGCTAGAAAAGCGATGGTTGTAAAACAACAAAAGAAGCAAAAATATTCAACTAGAGAATATACAAGATGCTCAATATGTGGTAGACCACACTCTGTAATAAGAAACTTCGGTATATGCCGTATATGCTTCAGAGAATTAGCTTACAAAGGTCAAATACCTGGTGTAAGAAAAGCAAGTTGGTAAGATTTTTTTAAACTGAAAGGAGGGTTTCAACATGACAATGACAGATCCAATTGCAGATATGCTTACTCGTATAAGAAATGCGAACACTGTTAAGCATGAAACTGTAGACGTTCCTGCTTCTAACATAAAGAAAGAAATAGTTAGAATCTTATTAGAAGAAGGTTTCGTTAGAGGTTATGATGTTATAGAAGATGAGAAACAAGGAATAATAAGAATACAATTAAAGTACGGACAATCAGGCGAAAGAGTTATACAAGGTATAAAAAGAATATCTAAACCTGGTATGAGAGTTTATACAAATGCTTATGAAGTACCAAAAGTATTAAACGGATTAGGTATATCAATAATATCTACTTCAAAAGGTATATTAACTGATAGACAAGCAAGAAAAGAAAATGTTGGTGGAGAAGTAATCTGCTACGTTTGGTAATATATAGAACTATGTAAGGAGGTGCGACTATGTCAAGAATAGGTGTTAAACCAATAACAGTACCAGCTGGTGTTGAAGTTACTATAGCTGCTGATAATACAGTAACTGTAAAAGGACCTAAAGGAACTTTAACTAAGCAATTCGATGGTGCTTTAACTATAAAACAAGAAGAAAATGTTATAACTGTTGAAAGACCAACAAATAACAAACAACACAGATCATTACACGGGTTAACTAGAACTTTAATAGATAACATGATAATAGGTGTTAATACTGGTTTCGAAAAGAAATTAGAATTAGTAGGTGTTGGATACAGAGCACAAAAACAAGGAAATAAATTAGTTATGAACTTAGGATTCTCTCACCCAGTTGAGATGGTAGATCCAGAAGGAATAACTGTAGAAGCTCCAAATCAAACTGAATTA
>JALFMW010000327.1 GCA_022782605.1 Clostridium sp.
GGATGTGATACAGTTGATAAAGTTGCAGAAGCTACAAAAGCAGGTGCTGCTTGTGGAAGATGTAAAGCTTTAGTTCAAAATGTTATAGATATTAAAAGATAGTTTTTAATAAATCATTTTAATATAGAAACCAAAATAGAGCTACCAGTTTTATGGTAGCTCTATTTCAATTTAAAAATACTTATCTATAGTAATTACACAGTTATATAAAGGATTAAGTTTTTTAATATCGCTTTCTAGCTTACCTTTAAGCTCTTCTTCTTTGTCTGGAGTATTAACTTCATAAGCATTTACTTCAATGTCAAAAATAATATTAATTTTATCTTTTCCTTCTGTTATTCTAAAATCATGCATAGATTTGATTGTCTTATATTTTAAAAGTATTTCTTGAACTTCACCTTTTACTTTATTAATTTTATCATCATGAATACACATTGGATCCATATGAATTACTAAGTAAATATTAAGCTTTTGAGAAATTTCTCTCTCTGCACTATCAATTATTTCATGAATTGTCACTAAATCTATATTAGAAGGTATTTCTGCATGAATTGATGCCATACATTTTCCCACACCATAGTTATGGATTATCAAATCATGTACACCTATTATATTGTCATATGATAAAACTCCTTGTTTAATTTTTTTTACAAGTTCTTCATCTGGAGCCTCACCAAGTAAAGGACTTATGGTATCTTTAATCAAAGAATATCCAGCATATAATATTGCAGCTGAAACTATCAAACCAACATAACCATCTATTGGTAAAGTTGTGAATTTTGCTGCTAAAAATGAAATTAATACACAACTTGATGTGAAAACATCTCCTAAAGCATCAACTGATGCTGCTTTTAAGGCTGTTGAATTTATTTTTAATCCCATAAATTTATTAAATCTACTCAGCCATAGTTTTATTAGCAATGAAATTAATAATAAGATAAATGGAATTATTTCAAAGGATACAGCTACAGGATTTAAAATTCTCTCAAAAGATGTTTTTACAAACTGTACACCAACAAGCATTACCATAAATGCCACTACTAAAGCTGATAAGTATTCCATTCTTCCATGACCAAAAGGATGTTCCTTATCTGCTGGTCTGTTGGCAAGTTTTATGCCAACCATAGTTATTATGGATGATGCCATATCGGACAAGTTGTTAAATCCATCTGCTGTGATTGAAACACTACCACTTATAAACCCAACACTAATTTTTATGATGGATAAAATTAAGTTACAAAGTATACCCACTATACTTGCTAAATAAACATAGGCATTTCTTGTTTTTTCTTCTTCAATATTTTGATAATTTATTATAAATTTTTTTATTAAAAACTCTGCTACCATATTTTTCTCCTTTATTATTTTTATACTTCTTTATATTATTCTGTCTCTCTTGTAATAATATAATTATAATTGTTTTTGTTAAAATTTATCATAAAATTATCATATTCTAATTTCTAATCTTCAAATAAAATATCAGTCAATTCATCATCAAATTTTTCTACCAATTCCTTGTTATTATAAATAACAGCCATCTTTAACTCATCTAAAATATTTTCAATTTCATCATACTTATCTTCATCTTTTATATGCTTCATCTTCTTTTCGGCAAGTTCTATGATATTTTTCACACTTTCAGCCAGCTCATATTCTTGCCAAGAATCTACTTTATATCTGTAGTACATATTTTCATCAGCTAAAGAATCAATAGGTAACTTTGTAAGTTTAAAATTATCAATGATTTTATTTATAGATTTTCCTGTACTAACTATAGTTGCCTTTACTTCAAGTATTCCATTTAAATCATAATCAAATTGTACATCTATACTTTGTTCTCCTGCTTTTCCTTTTGGAATACCTTTCAAAATAAAGTCTCCTATTTTCACATTATCTTCGGCCATTTCTTCATTTCCTTCAAAAACTTCAATTCTTACTTCATCTTGATTATCAACCGCTGTATAGTAAGTTTTCTTATTAGAACAAGGTATAGAACTATCAATCGGAATTATACAGTCAAAAGCACCACTTATAACCTTACCATCTCCTATTTTTATAATGCTTGTTCCAAGATTATAACTACATTTATCTGTTATAATTAAATTTTCCACATCTGTAATTTGATTTCCCTTTATTCCTGCTTGTATAGCAGCCCCCATAGCTACAGCTTCATCTGGATTAATTCCTGTGATTATTTTTCCCTTAAATTTTTTTTCTACAAGTTCTTTTACAGCTGGAATTCTGCTGGAACCTCCTATAAGCAGTACTCTATCAATATCTTTTTCCTTTAGCTTTGCTGCTTTTAAAGCTTCATCTATTTTCTCAGTTGTACTTATAACTAAATCCTTAGTCAATTGATTAAATTTATCCCTTGTAAGTTCCATTCCAATAGAAACTGGCTTATTATCTATAATAGTTATAAAAGGTATGTTAATAGTTGTGCTAAGCTGTGTTGATAATTCCTTCTTGGCATTTATAGCTGCTTCTTTTACTCTTAATTTTATACTTAATTTATTTTTAACATCCAAACCTTTGTATAAATTTTGATTGTATGTTTTTTCAAATTCCTTTTCTATGTATTTTTCTATTCTACTATCAAAATCCTTTCCACCAAGTCTATCATTTCCTCTTGATGATTTAACGTCAAGTATACCTTCAAACATTTCAAGAATAGAAACATCAAAAGTTCCTCCACCTAAATCATAAACTAATATTTTTTCTTCCTTATCATAATTATTAAGTCCATAAGCCATAGCTGCTGCTGTTGGTTCATTAATAATTCTCTCAACTTTAAGTCCAGCCATTTCACCTGCCATTTTAGTTACTTTTCTTTGGGAATTATTAAAATTTGCAGGTACAGTAATAACAGCCTCTACTACTTCTTCTCCCAAATAATCTTCTGCATATTTTTTTAATTCTTTCAAAATAAGACTTGATAATTCATGTGGTAAGTATTTTTCATCATCTAAAGATATCATAGTATCTGAACCCATAAGTCTCTTTACTTCCGCCATAGTTCTATCAGGAGATGATATAAGTTGATTATATGCAACTTGACCAACTACCACCGTTCCATCTTCCTTCTTACCAACAACTGAAGGCACTATTCTATTGCCAAAGCAATCTGTTATAATTTTAGGCTGATCATTTTCCATAAAAGCTATTTCTGATGTGGTTGTCCCCAAATCTATTCCTATAATTTTCCCCATTATTTTTCCTCCTTTATCTTGCTATTATAACGGAGGCTGGTCTTATAACCTTGCCTCTTAACATATATCCATTTTCAATTACACTTATTATTTGATCTTTTTCCTTTGTTCTATCCTTTTCTACCCCTATGCACTTATGAACTTCTGGATTAAAAAATTCACCAAGTGATTTAATTTCTATCAATTCTATTTCTCCCATTTCCTTTCTAATTATCCTTTTTATAATACTAAGGTTATTTGTAAATTCATTATTATTGACTTTTTCTGCAAATTTGTAGACATTATCAATTTGATCTAATATATTAATAATCTTCTTATAAATTTTTATTTCATTTAATTTTTTTTCTTCCAACTCCTTTTTCAACTTAAAATTTTGCTCATTATTTTCATATATCTCTTCTTTTAAAGAATCTATAGACATTATTGTTTTTTTGCTATTTTTATTAATATATTTAATATCACTTTTTATTTTTTTAATCATATCATATAAATTTTCAATATTTACATCCTCATAATCTTTATCCGATAATATTTTTTTATCTGAACTATTTCCATCCAACACCTACTCCTCCTAACTTTTATTTCAACTTATTTTATATATATGATTGATGTTAAAAATTATTTTATATATAATCTAATTAAATTAGAATTTCTAGGAGGTTTTATTATGACTCTTATGGAAGATTTATTAATAAAAGGTTATATTGATGAAAATATGAACGAAAGAGTAAAAAATTCCACAGCAGACTATATTGTAAGACTCTTAACTTTTTGTGCAAAATCTGATGGGAATATTTCATCTAAAGAAAGAGATTATATTATAGATTATATTGAAACTTTTGATATGAATGAATGTGAAGAAACTTGGTTATTTGCACAATATGACTACGCTAGATTCAACGAATACAATAAGGAAATGATTCTTTCATTAAAAAATGCCATGTCAAAATTACTAGACAAAAAAAATCTTGATTTTAAAATTCTTTATAGACTTATTAGCATATCTTTAATTGATAATGAAAAGTTAAACGATACTCAAGCCCAAATCATTGGCGATTATATTAGTATATTAAAATTAAATGCCGATAAATGTGATATGGTTTATGATAATGTTATAAAAGAAAAGTATAAATCTGAAAGTAAAAACACACCTGATTTAGATGAATGTTACAAAATTTTAGGACTTGATAAAAATTGTAGTGAATATGATTTGAAAAAAAGATATGCCTATCTAACTAAAAGTTATCACCCTGACAAATATAATTTAAATGAAATGCCAAAAGAAGTAAAAAAAGAACTGGAAGATACATATAAAAGAATAAACTTTGCTTATGATAAGTTAAAAAATAATTTTTAATTTCTATTATAGGAGGTTGCAAATATGATATTTATCATTGTAATTGCAACAATAATTATTATTGCTTTATTATTTGTTGCATATATATTTTATAGTAATAACAAAATAAAATACAAACAAGATTCTAAAAATAAAAATCACTCAAATTATGATAAAGAAGCCCCTTCACCTGTTATTACACTTTTAAAAAAAGAATCCCTAAATGACTGTAATAATATTAGTAATTTAACTATAAATAAAGATATTATGCAAATAGAAGATAATTTATTTATAAATTGTACTAACTTATCAAATATTAAAGTTGAAGAAAATAATAAAGTTTTTTGCTCAAAACTTGGTGTACTATTTACATATGATATGGCTAAAATCATTTTCTATCCTCCTTTAAAGCAAACTTCTACTTACTTTATTCCTCAAGGTGTAAAAGAAATTGATACCCATGCTTTTTTCAACAATAATTATCTAAAATATATCATAATGCCAACAACTTTAAATTACATAGGAGAAAATGCCTTTGTTAATTGTAAATTTTTAAATCAAGTTATAATCCCTGAAAACGTTACACAAATTCATCCACGAGCTTTTACTTTATGTCCTCGAATTACCATTCGCTGTTACAAAAATAGTGTAGCTGAAGAATTTTGCAAGAAATATTATATTCCTTTTGAATATTTAACTGCTTAGAAAGTGTTTATTTTCTCAAAAAAACTCTAGATAATTCGTCTAGAGTTTTTTTATTTTATTTGATTTTATAAATCAAATAAGTCAAGTTCAAATGTTCCACATGCTGCATTGGCAGCTTTTATTTGTACTTGCTCTGCATAACATTTTCCGTTTTCATTATGTATGCAATTACCAGCATTACATCTAATCTTCTCCGTAGTAGTTTTTTCATTGTCATGTAGACTTGATAAATTATCAAAAGCATATCCACCTTCCATAACATATGTATCACATTTAGCTTCTGATGATGTTGTGGCATGTAGACCTTTGACAGTTATCACTCCTGCCATGCACTCACTATTTTTATTATGTACACAATTTGTAGATTTACAAGTTACGCTAAAAATTTTCATATGTATTACCTCCTACATTTAATCACTATTATTATGTGCTAAATGTAGTCAAATAATCATTTTTTTAGTTTTCAAGATTACAAAGTCATCTCCTTAATTTATTAATTTTATAACACACTCTTTAAATTTTTCACCTTTTATAGTAATCTTCTGCTGTATAGTATCTTTCTTCATATAATGGTTTAGGTCTTCTGTAAACTTCATCTTCTTTATAGGAGAAGTCCATTTTATCTGTATTTAGTTCATTTTTATGCAAATATTCCATTCTCAATACTTTTCTCAAATGTTCTAATTTATTACTAACATCAACTATTTTTACTAATTTCCCCCTTCTAAAAAAGAGCTTATATACTTTTTGAAAAGAATGAGGGCTCTCCAAATGATTTTCATTATAGTAATTATAATCAAAATCATAAAAACAAGGAAATCTTCCAATTAAAATCTCACCCGTATAGTTTACATAAAATTTTAAATTTTTATAAATATATTTAAAACCTTTTAATCTACCCTTTTTTGAGTAATTAAGGAATTTTATTTTAGTAGGTGATTTTTTGTTAAATTTTAAGGGGAATTTATTATTAATTTCCAATTTATTTAAAAAAAGCTTATTATCATGTATTTCATATGTACAAATATGACCCTTATAGCAATCTGATAAATTACAATTTGGATCAAAACCATAGTCACATGGATCAAAAACTAGATTTTGATTTTTTTTATACAGCAAACTATATTCTTTATCATTATAATAAATGTAATCTGATAGTTGTACAGTCATAATACCCTCCCTTTTTACTTATTCACCATTAATGGTAGCATAATTTGTTGAAATTACAACAAAAATCCTACCTCACTGTTGCATGAGGAAGGATTTTATACTAATTTAAATTTATTATATAGATTTTAGACCTTCGACATATTTACTACTTGCTGTTATATATAAACCTGATTTAAGTTTATACATATAACTATCTTCAACTTTTACTTTTTTCATTACTGTAAAAACTTCATCCTTTTTAACTGTTCCCACTACTACATCATCATTCCATGATGGGCATTTTCTAACATTTAATAATCCATCATATATAACTCTAACATACTTAATATCTGTATTAACTTCAACATCTTTTTCTTTACAAGTAGTCTCTTCTTCATTTGGTTTTACATAAGTTACACCAAAAGCTTTACAAATACCTTTGCAAGTTGCCTCTGCATCTGCTTGTTGAAAATTTGTGTCTAACATATCTACTGCTTCTGTCATATTATCCATAAAACCTGATTCAGTTAAAATTGCAGGCATTTTAGTATTTCTTAATACATATAAACTATAACCTGATATATCTGTATCAGTTCTTACTCCATAATTAGTACAGTTATGATTAGAGTGTAACTTCCATAATTCTTCATGGACATTATTTGCTAAAACTTTAGTCTTAGATTGATGATTATAATGAATAATCGTTACAAGTCCCTTAGCTTTAGTTTGCCATCTACTTCCCAGTGCATTGTAATGTTTACTCACATAAGCATCTGCATTGGCATTATTAGCTCTACTAACTCTTGTTGACAAAGGTGTGTCTTCATCAGTAGGAGCAACTAATAAAACATCAAATCCACATCTTTTTAAAGCTTCTGCTAAATATTTTACTACTGCTCTATTAAATTCATTTTCCTTAATAACTTCACCTTTTTTTCTAACAAGTTTGCCATCAATATACAAATCTTTAGTTAGTGGTGGCGTTCTTTTACCTGGTGTATTCATACCATGACCATCATCTAGGGCTATAAGATATTTATTTGCCATTTTTGCACCTCCCATAATAATATATTAATTTTTTACAAAACTTGACACATATTTTATGTGAAAATTTACCTTAACCTTTAATATTTTTACTTTTAAATTTTAGTATCATGGGGTAATATAAAGAATAAAATAATATTTTGAAATTTATATACATTTACTTTATAATAAAATGTATTAGAAAATTTTCACATCGGAGGACATATGACAAAGGAAACCCATTCGAAGGGCGGTTATACCATTGGTTTACTGCTACTTCCATATATTTATAAAACTTTTCTTCTAGATTATAATTTAACTTACCGTATAGTTCTTCTATTTATATATGCTTATTTCACCCATTTCGGTGCTTTAATTAGTGATATAGATATGAAAGGATCTTATATTAGTAAAAGATTTCCTATCATTCATAAACTCTTTGGAAAAAGATTTAGACATAGGGGATTTACTCATAGTTTACTGTTTGTAGGTATTATAGCTTTTATAGGTAATACGATAACTATATCTAGTAATGATAATATTGTTTTTACTTGTATTTTTAGTGGAATTTTAGCTGGTGTAATATCCCACATACTTTTAGATATAATTACAAAGGAAGGCGTAGAACTTTTTTATCCTGTTGAAATTAACTTCTCTATTCTTCCCATAAAAACTAGTTCTAAAACAGAGAAAAATTTCAACAAATTTTTAAGCCTAGTTGTAGTTTTTCTTATTGGTTATAGATTTTATTTGATTACATTATAAAAAATCTCAACACTAGTTATGTTGAGATTTTTTCATTTTATTTACTTAATTAATACTTTAATTTCCACTTATTTTCTTATTATCAAAGTTATCATGATTATTTATTAAAAGTTTTTCATAGGTTGAGTCAATTCCTAAAGCTCCAAATGGTGCTGTGATTAATATGGCTAAAACTGCCACTGTTAAAACAATATTTCCACAATCAAGCCCCATAGAAAGTGGTATACCACCTATTGCCGCTTGTACAGTTGCCTTTGGTGTATAAGCTATCATGCAGAAAAATCTTTCCTTTGCTGATAATCTTGTTTTTAATAAACAAATATAAACACCAATCATTCTAAATATCATGGCAAATAGAACCACACCTATAGCTGCTATTCCAGCTTGCAGAGCATAATTTATATTTACTATTGCTCCAACTAAAACAAATAAAACTATTTCTGCTGCTAACCAAAGTTTATTGTATTTACTTGATAATCTAACAGCAAGTATTTCGTATTTTGCCTTAATAATTATACCCATACTCATTATAGCAAGTAATCCTGAAATCGGTATAATATTTTCCAATCTATTTTCACATTCTATCAATAAAAATGAAATACTAAGTATAATAATTACTTTTAAGGAATCTCTTAGATGTATCTTTTTGAAAATATTAACTAAGAGTATACCTGTAACTACTCCAATTAATATGCCCATAATTATTGACACTGGAATTTGTAAGAAACTCATGGCAGATAGATTTGTTCCTTTTGCAAGTCCTGTAAATGCTGTGAACAATACTATTACAAAAATATCATCTACTGATGCTCCTGCCATAATTAACTGAGGAATAGAATTTTCGATACCTATTTTTTTATCAATTAAATTAATCATTCTTGGTACAATTATGGCTGGTGATACTGCTGCCACCACTGTTCCCATGATTGCTCCTTCAAGCAGAGTTATACCTAAAACTTTTTGAGAGATAAATATAACTGCCAAAATCTCAAATATTGCTGGTACAAAGCACATTAAAATCGCCGGTCGTCCCACTTTTTTCAAATCTTTAATATCAAGAGATAAACCTGCTCTAGTTAAAATTATTACAAGAGCTAATTGTCTAAGATCTGACGATATGCTTAAAATTTTATCATCAAGTAAATTAAAAGCATAAGGACTTAATAATATCCCTGTAAATATCATCCCCATTAAACTTGGTAATTTTAGTTTATTAAATATACTTCCCATCAATAAACCAAGTAGAAAAATAATTGCTAAACTTGTTAACATAAAAACCTCCTATTTTTAACAGAAATTATCAACTCTCTTCTATAAATAATTTATATACTTTTTAATAAAAATCCTTATAATTAAAAAAGCTGATAATTCCTGCAATAATATTATTACAGAAGTCATCAGCATAAATGCGGTTTAAGTGAAAACTTTGGGAGAACTTCATTCCCATAATTTGTATTTTATCATATTTTGTTTTATCATGCAATAAATTGTAACTTTTATAAATTCAACTAACATCTATTCAAGTTCAAATGCTCCAGTGTAAAGTTGATAATACTTACCACCTTTAGCAATTAGTGAATTATGATTTCCTCTTTCAATTATTCTACCAAGCTCAAGTACCATTATGGCATCTGAGTTTCTAACTGTAGATAATCTATGAGCTATGACAAATGTTGTACGACCAAGCATTAAACTATCCATACCATCTTGCACTAAGTGTTCCGTACGAGTATCTATACTACTTGTAGCTTCATCTAATATAAGTACTGGTGGATCTGCTATGGCAGCACGAGCTATGGCAAGTAACTGTCTTTGACCTTGACTTAAGCTTCCACCATCTCCTGTAAGAACTGTGTCATATCCTTGAGGAAGTCTTGATATAAATCCATGGGCATTGGCAAGTTTTGCTGCTTTAATTACTTCTTCATCTGTAGCATCTAATTTCCCATATCTTATATTATCGGCCACTGTACCTGTGAATAGATGTGTATCTTGTAAAACTATACCTAAACTTCTTCTAAGGTCAGCTTTTTTAATTTTATTTATGTTTATACCATCATATCTAATTTTTCCGTCTTGTATATCATAGAAACGGTTGATTAAATTTGTAATAGTAGTTTTTCCTGCACCAGTTGCTCCAACAAAGGCAATCTTTTGACCAGGTTCTGCGTATAATTTAATATGGTGAAGTATTGTTTTTTCTTCATTATACCCAAAGTCCACATCATTAAATACCACATTCCCTTGTAATTTAGTAAGTGTTGTACTGCCATCTTTACGAGGATATTTCCAAGCCCACACTCCAGTATGTTCTTCACATTCTTCTATATTACCATTTTTGTCTTCTTTAGCATTTACTAAAGTAACACAACCATCGTCCACTTCTGGTTTTTCATCCATTAAATTAAATACTCTCTCTGCACCAGCTAGTGCCATAACAACAGCATTTAATTGTTGACTCACCTGACTTATTGGTTGAGTGAAACTTTTGTTAAGCTGTAAGAAAGATGCTAAACCTCCAAGAGTAAATGAACCGACTTTACCAATAGCTAAAATAGAACCAAATATGGCACATACAACATAACCTAAGTTACCAAGGTTGTTGTTTATTGGCATTAATATATTGGCGAATCCATTGGCATTATTGGCACTAT
>JALFMW010000370.1 GCA_022782605.1 Clostridium sp.
CAAAACTTATTAAAGAGGTTAAATCTAATTCAGAAGATGGAACAGCTTTATTTGAAGAATTGAGATATGGAACATATTACATTAAAGAAATAAAAGCACCAAAAGATTATGAATTATCTGATAAAGTTGTTAAAGTAGAAATCAATGACAAAGGTATATTTATAGATGATACACAAGTAGAAGAAAATGAAAATACAATAGAATTTACTTTTGAAAATAAAAAAATAGAAGTTCCTAAAACTGGAGTTGAAAGCAAAATAAAATTATTTGCTAGTGCAATAATTCTATCTTTACTAGGAATAGCTTATATAATTAAGCGTAAACAAAATAAAGATAAATAATAAATGACGGAGAGCTAGATTATTAGCTCTTTTTAATTTGTTAAAAATAGGAGGTGTGAAATGCCTAGAAAAAGAAACTTAAGAATGGAAACATATAACAAGTTAATAAGTATTGGAAAATCAACAGAAAAAGATATTTCAAATTTAAAAATAGAAGATTTAAAAGAAATAACGAAAGACCCTGATGTTTTGAATATTATTGCTTTACGAGAGTTTATTAAAGAACATAATACAATAGGGTATTTCAATTATCAAGAAACGAGAAAGGAGGAAACCGATGGCGAATAAATATCAACTAATAAATGAAATGGCAAGTGAAACATTGAAAGAAATTACTCAAAATGGAGAAAGTTGGATTAAGTTTTTAAATACGGCGAGTAACAATTACAAGTATTCTTTTAATGAGCAAGTGTTAATATATGCTCAAAAACCAAATGCTACTGCTTGTGCAGATATAGAAACTTGGAATAAAAAATTACGAAGATGGGTTAATAAGGGTGCAAAAGGTATTGTCTTATTATCAATGGAAAATGGCAGAAATGTATTAAGACATGTTTTTGATATTTCAGATACACATAGTGGTATAAATAAAGATTTTAAGTTATGGGAAATAAAACCTTCTTATGAAAATGGAATTATAGAAACACTAGAAAATAGTTTTGGAAATTTAGAAGTTAAATCTAATTTAGCAGAAGCAATATATTCAGCATCTATAAATTTAGTTGAAGATAATTATCAAGATTATTTAGTTGATTTAAAAGAAGTTTTAGTTGGTAGCTTATTAGAGGGAATGCAAGATATAGATTTAGAGGGAAACTTTATTGTATTACTTGCAAAATCAATATCATATATGGCAATGAAAAGATGTGGCATTGATCCAACAGAACATTTTAATGTATCGGATTTTGAAATGATTAGTAGTTTTAATAATAAAAGAGTTGTTTCAAGATTAGGTGCAGCAATAAGTGATATTGCAGAACAAGAATTAAGAGAAATCTATTCTAGTGTTATAAATTATGAAAAAAATTACAAATTAACAAATCGTACATTTGTTAATAATGAAAAAATAAATTATCATAATAATGAAGAAAAAAATAATGAAGGGAGAAATGATTATGATAGAATTAACATACAATCAAATGGGAGATTACCAAATACCACAAGTAGCATTACCAAAAACGAAGAAAATGGCACAGGGGAGATTCTCAAGAATGAGGGAGAAATTCCTAAAAGAACACAAAAGAGGGTTATACGAGGAATTAATGTTAGATGGCAAGATGGAAGAACATTTAGGAGAAATAGGGGAAACAGCTCAAAACAGATTGAAACTACTAATCAAACAATTAGCAGAGAAAGCTCAAGTGAACGAAGAAATGAAGAGAGCAGATCAAATGGGTTGGGTACAAGCAATGAACTCAATACGAAATCAAGCAGAGGAAATGATAATAACAGAGTTGATTTACAATTAAATCTTTTTACAGATAGCTATATTCCACCAATTAAGAATTTACCAAGTGTAGAAGAACAAATAAATAATATTCAAGCACAGGCAGAGGTAGAAAATACTTCTGCTTTTGAATTTACACAAAAGGTAATAGATGATGTTCTTTTAGAGGGTAGTCATTTTGCTGATGGAAAATTTAGAATTTATAGATTATTCCAAGAAAGTTATTCTACTGAAGATAACATTACTTTTCTTAAAAAAGAATATGGCGAGGGTGGTGGAGGTGTAAGAAATTACGAAAATTTAGACGAATGGCATAATGCAAAAGGGATTAGACTAACATTCAGACTAAAAGAAAATGCACCAGAAACTTTGCTAACATGGAGTAAGGTTGAAAAAAGAATAAAAGAATTAGTAAATGCTGATATTTATCTTAATAGTAATGAAAAAGAAGAATATCAAAAATGGCTTAATGAGGAATATGAAAATCAAAAATGGATGTATGATGCAAGAATAAATACAGATCAAAAACAAGTAGCTATTGATGAAGAAAATCAAGATATTCAAAATATAGAAAAGAATTATAAATTATCTAATGGCAATTATTTTCACTTCCATACTAATGATGAGGGGTATTATTATGCGATTTATAATAACTTTGGAACAGAAATAGATGGTGGATTGCTAGAATATTCCGAAATAGATAATACAAAACAATCTGAACTAGATATAAGAAAAAGACTTGCTGAATTTACAGACATAGAAGAATTAGCAAATGAAAATCTAAGAGAAGTAAGTCAAGAATTTATTGATGCTTTAGAATCTGGAGCTATTGCAGAAGAGGTTGGAAATGCTGTTTTAGAAAAAGTAGAAAATGACACAATAAATGCAATAGACGAGTTAAAAGCAATTGGACAAGCACAAAAAGTAATCAATTTATTTAAAGCCAGAGAAGAAAATGGAAAGCCACTTAATAGAGATGAATATTATAAAAATCAAGAAAAAATAAACTATCATATGGATAATAATTCTTTAGGAGAGGGAACGCCAAAAGAAAAAGTTAGAAGAAATATAGATGCCATAAAACTACTTAAAAAGCTAGAAGATGAAAACAGATTAGCCAATAAAGAAGAACAAGAAATTTTAGCTAGTTATGTGGGTTGGGGTGGACTTCCAGATGTGTTTGATGAAAGTAAAGATAATTGGAGCGAAGAATATAACGAATTAAAAGAAATTCTTACAGATGAAGAATATAAGTCTGCAAGAGCTTCTACTTTAACTGCTTTTTATACACCACCA